>CAYMXF010000004.1:18807-20512 GCA_964393935.1 uncultured Planctomycetaceae bacterium | reverse complement strand
TCGTCCAGCTTCGACGCGTAGGCCGTTGACGAGACCTTGCCGGCCGGTAGGGCCTGCAACCGCAGATCGTATTCCAGGAGGTGGCCGTTGGGATTTTTGGTCTGATCGAGGAACAGTCCCGGCGCACTCTCGGAATAACGCTCCTGTGAGAGACCGCCGCGGATCATCGCGTCGTAGAGCAGCACCTTCTCGTCGACGATGTTGCCGCCGGCGGTCAAGCCGAGCGTCTCCTCGAAGCCGGATTCCTTGTCTTTTTGGTCAAAACGCGGCTGGCCGAATCCCTGGGAGTCGGTGCGCACGGTTCGCTTTTGTAGCCCTGCGTCGAAGCCAAGCTCGGCCGTCAATTCGTTCAGGCTCATAAAATTGTGCGGCGGGGATGTCGGCGCGTCCGTCGAAGGAACCGGTTGCGTAGTCGGTGGATCATCCCCGGCATGGAGCGGAGTCGTCCCGCATGCGCATAGGACCCCAAACGTGAAGAAATAGGCTGGAATCCTCATGCGCAACCAGCAAGAGGTACGGCGAAAAGCGGCGAGCTACGGTCCAAGGTATCCCAACGCTATCCGATCGTCCAGCGTCGATCTTGGTAAGAACCAGCTTCCACCCTTAACAGCCGCCATTTACAGTGCTATAGTGCGATTTGTGCGTAGGTTGAAACTCGCTCGGATGTGGAGGTTTGTTGTGCCGCGCTACGCCGCAATTTTCTACCTACTTGTGGCCTTTGTGACATGCCTCATCGCTTCCTGCGCGGAAAACACCGAGGCGCGGCATGACGGGAGCGTGTCAAGCCAAGGCGATTCGCCGACCAAGCTCGCGGCCGTTTCGCAGATGCAAGACTTGTTGGCCGCCGGTTTGGTAGGCAGTGCCCACGATTTTCGACAAGCCGGCGGCGAGGCGCTCGACCTCTGCTCGGCCTGTCATACACCTCACATCGCGGTCGGCCGCGCGCCGCTCCTGGATAAGCGGCCTCAGTCGCTCTCGGCCATACGGCCCTATCAGGCGCGCGGCGTTGAGTTGGACGACAGCACGCTTCTTTGTTTAAGTTGCCACGATGGTGTCATGGCCAGCGACGTCTTCAGCTTCGCCCACGCGACGCGCTCGCCGACGCCGCTAGGTACGTCGTGGATCGGCAGCGGGAGCTTGACGAGCCATCCGATCGGCGTGAAGTATCCGCTCGCCAACCAGACCTACAATCCCGAGTCCGCGGTGACCGCCGACGGGCGAATCAAGCTGCCCGATGGGCGCGTGCAATGCATCTCCTGTCACGATCCGCACAACACGCACCGAAACCGAGGCATGCTGGTGCGATCGAACGACGGCAGCCGGTTGTGTTTGTCGTGTCATCATCTGTAGGGGGTGGTGCGTTGAATTGTCCGGCGGAAATTGTAGGCCGCGCCTGTCGAATTGTCGCGGTGGTGATATTCATCTCTTTATCCATCGTGCTCGTCGGCGCGTGCGTGAACGAAGCGCGGCGCAGCCGGGAAACGCTTGCGCGGTCTGTGTATCCTCCTTCGCCGCAAATGCCGCATGTGGTGGCCCTTGGAAACTTGCGCGGAGGTGCGCCGCCGTCGGACGCCCAGATGAAGTGGTCGCTCTTCCTTTTCGGGGAGACTCCCGATTCATCGCTGACCTTCGTGCGACCGATCAGCGTCTCGCTCGACCGCACGGGCTTATTCGTCTGCGATTCGGCTTTAGGCGCCGTGGTGCG
>CAYMXF010000004.1:1265-18707 GCA_964393935.1 uncultured Planctomycetaceae bacterium | reverse complement strand
TCCGGAGCATCGGCGGCCCTGGCGACGTCGTGGGGCGCTTCGGCCGACCCAAGGACGTAGCGGTCGGACCGGATGGAACAATTTTCGTGACCGACGCCGCGAGTCAGCGAGTGCATGCCTTCGACGCTGAGGGCCGCGTGCTGCTGGCTTTTGGAGAGCCGTCCGACGGACCGGGCGCGCTTAGTGTTCCGGGCGGGATTTGCATCTCCGCGCACTGCCCCGTTGAGGATCCGGCTTTGCCGGACGGGTTCGCGGCCGATTATTTCGTGCTCGTCGCGGAGCAGCTCTTGCGACCGGGGATTCGCGTCTATGCTTGGGGGCGTAATGCAGGCGCCACATCAAACATTCAGATGAATGAAGCCATGAGCGAACTGGCCATGTCGAGTGGCACCATCAACCCGCATTGGTCGGCCGAGCGGTGCAGTTCGTGCCACAACATCGAGGTGGGCATCGTGAAGTCCCTGCGCGATCGGACCGACCATCTATGCGTTTCGTGCCACGACGGGAAAAAAGCAAGGGCCGAGGCGCATCCGATCGCGCGTCTGGCATCGACGGCGCAGACCTCCGTGCCCAAGGGCTGGCCGCTCGTCGAAGGGCGGCTGGGGTGTCTAACCTGCCACGACATACGGCGGCATTGCGATCCGAACAAGCAGCGGCCGGCGGTCAATCCTTCGATGCTACGCGCGTTCGACCCCGTGGAGCCGATGCGGATCTGCGTGCAATGCCACCAGGCGGGCGAATCGTGGCGCATCAGCCCGCACAAGAATCTGGACGCCGCCGGCCAGGTCATCGCGTCGTCGTGTACGTTTTGCCACATTCGTACTCCGCCAATGCCGCCGGACGGGAAGCGGACCGGCCAGACGCTGCTGCACGCCGACGGATCGCGTCTTTGTCTGACGTGTCACGCACGACATTGGGACGTGTCGGCGCTGGGTCACGTGGATCGCGAGGCGACCGAGCGAACGCGGAAGATCATGTCGGTTCGTCTCGTCTCGACGCAAGAGTTGCGTCACGACGGGATTGGGGCGGCAGGTTCGCGAAACGTCTCGACGCTGCTTCCGCTCTTTGACCGCCACGTCCGGTGTTACAGTTGTCACAATCCCCACCAAGCCGGGCTTTTTCCTCCCGACTCACCGCTGGGCGCATTCTCAACGGCGGCGGCCGACGCGCACGCCGCCTTGCGCGTCGCCAGCGCGCATCTTTGTTTGCAGTGTCACTCAAAGTAAGATCACCGGCGTCAGTTTCCAAATGGCAGGTGAAGCCCGATCGCGATTTCGCTGGCCCGGTCGACTGAAAAAGCGAGGGTGGGAAGCGCCACGTTGTTGTGGCAACGCAAGCAAACGAAGTCCACGGTGACGGCGGCGCGGCCTTGTGCGTCGCGAGCTACTTGTGTCCCACCGGCGGTGAAAAATGAATTGAAATCGGCCGAATCGGTGCTGATGCGGAAAATATGCGTCCGCGTATCGCCCATGCGGCCGATGGGCCCGACGACGGCGGCCGTCGCCTGTGAGCCGTTCAAAGTGGCGAACGGCATGTGGCAACTTATGCACGTCAGCGGTTCCTCGTAATCGCCGCGGCGAAAGACCTTGCCGCCGTGCAGGGCCATGTTCCGATCCGCGTGGCACGCCGTGCATTCGTTGCGGATTGCGTTGGCGCGGTCCAGCGCCAGCGACCGGTGCGAGTCGTGGCAAAAGCCGCAGGAGAACGACGAATGCCCGCCGCTGGCCCGCAGTTCGAGATATTGGCTCTGGTCTTGAATGAACCCGCTGGACGCGGGAATCTCGCCCGTCGTTGTCCCGTAGGGACGGCTATGGCATTGGTTGCACGTCTGAACGCCGTTCGGATCGACAAAGATATTGCGCGCGGCCGGGTTGGGAACGTGTTTGGAGCCCGGTCCGTGACAGGCCTCACATTGAATGCCCGCCTCGCTCCACGTCCCGAGGAATCCCGGCCGGTTTTCCTGAAACATTGGATGGGCCGGATCCTGCGGCACGGGGCCGGTCGTGTCATGGCGGAGCATCTCGAAGTCGTAGGGTTTGGGGGCGGCGGCGGCGGGGTCGTTGGCGGCGAAGCCGGCCGTCGTGCCGTTGGGCGGAAACGTCAAATTCCACTGCGTCGCCTGGCCCGTCAGTCCGGTCGTCAAGATGTATCCGCCTTTGTCGATAAACAGTGCTTTCTTGGCGTAACCGTCGATCAGATACGAAATATCCGCCCACGCAAATCCGTTCGGCGGGTTGGGAACGCCGGCGCTCGTCGCTTCGGGCGGGAACGTCGGTGCGCCATTGGTTACTTGCGTCAGTCTATGGGCATGGGCGTGGAGCGTGTGCAGCGCGGCGTAATCCGGATGGCAGGCGCGACAAGCGGAGGAGTTCAGATACGTCGCGCCGTTGTTGGTCGGATCGGTCGTGTTGTTATAAATGGGCAGGCTGACCGGAGGGAGGCCGGAGTTACAGCCGGCACCGCCGAGGCTGCCCATCGCCGTCAGGCCCGCGCCGAATAAAAGGATGATCTGATGGGACCTTGCCTTTTTCGCTCCGTGCATTCCGCGTTTTCCCCGGTACATCAAGTTCGCATCACCACTCGGTGTTCCAGGTCGCAAGGATAGCATTCAGGGATCGGTTGTGATACAGAACGGTCCCCGGATGCGACTCGCCAAACGCGCAGTGCCGGGGACCATTCAAACGATCGGGATTGCTTGAATTTCGAGCAAACTCCTGGCTTCAGCAAGCCGTGCCTTGGCGAACAGTGCCATGTGGAGGCTGTAACCGCCGTCGCATGGAACAAGCTAAGCGATGAACTAGCCATTCAGGCGTCCTAGTGACCTCCCGTTTCATTCGCGAGCAAATGCGGCACGGCGTACACATCGAACTCAAGGCACTTTCCGAATACGTGCACCTTGGTCTCTGATAGATGTCCTAGCAATCCGAATGCCAGGGCTAGAAAAACCGCGACATATCCGAGCCGAACCGCCCATTTCCGCCGTGAAGGATGCCGCCCCGGCCCGCGTTCGATGAATGGCCAGAGGAAGAGCAATATGAAGGGCACCCCAGAAACCATGATTCCGAGGAATTTGCCCATTGGGCCCGAGAAATATTTCAGGAGCTGATAGGTCGGAAGAAAATACCACTCTGGCTTGATCCCCTGTGGTGTTACCGAAGGGTCGGCAGGCTCCCCGATTTCCCATGGGCTGAAGATGGAGAGGGAGAGCAACAGGCCAAAGCACCCCATCGCGACCAGCGACTCTTTCGCCATATGGACCGGCCAGAAGGGGACGCCGCTCTCCGGTTGAAAGGGCACTTCCTTACCGACATCCTCGAGCGTGCTGAGGTTGTGCAGTCGCATGAACACGAGATGCACGGCGATGAGGGTCACCAGCAACCAGGGTAGCAAGGTGACGTGAATCAGGAAAAACCTGGATAACGTTTCCTGGCCCACGCTGGGGCCGCCCAGCAAGACCTGCTTGAGGTGCTCGCCCACCCAAGGCACTGCGGCGACCACTTCGGTCCCGACGGTCGTGGCCCAGTACGACAGTTGGTTCCACGGAAGCAGATAACCCGTAAAGCCAAACAGCATGGTGGCAATAAAGATCACCACGCCGATCAGCCAGGTCAGTTCGCGGGGCTTCTTAAACGAGGCCATGAAGTAGGTGCGAGTCATGTGCAGGACGACCGCCAGCATCATCACCGTCGCGCCCCAGGCATGGAGTTGGCGGATCAGCCAACCATAGGGGACGTCTCCCGTGATGTACTTGATGGATTCATGGGCCTCTTTGAGCGTCGGGCGATAATACAACAAGAGCAGGATGCCGGTGACGAACTGGCTCACGAAGGTCAAGAGCGCCAGGCTTCCAAACACATGCATCCAGCCGGTGTGCGGCGGTAAACGCTTGTACATTTGCTTAATGAAAAACTTACGAACCGCGAAAAAGCTCATTCGCTCGTCGAGATAAGTCTGCCACTTCGCCAGCCGCCCGGTCGGAGCATCGGAATGATGATCCGTTTCTTCACGCATCTTTGACGATGACCTCGTTCTGGACGACGGAGACACCATATTGGGGAAGTGGTCGGGGAGGCGGACCCGACACGATTTGACCATCGGCATTGAATTTCGCGGCATGGCAGGGACACTCGAAATCGCGAGTCGCCGAGTTCCATTGCACGATGCAGCCCAGATGCGTACACACCGCCGAGAACGCGCGGAATCCTGAGTCGGTTCGGATCACCACGGCGGGCTTGCCTTGTAACGACACTTTGCGTCCATCCCACACCGCCCATCCTTCTTGCTTGCCAGCGCTGACTCGCTCTCCACCACCGCCCCGTTTCCGTACCGGTAAGACGTAGGACACGGCCGGCCACAGAAGCGCAATCGCGCTGATCGCGCCCATCGCAGTAAGGATCGCATCGAGAGCGCGGCGACGGCCGGTCGAAACCATCGAACCCGTCGGCGGCGCGGTCGCCGGCAACCCCGAAGCCGCTTCCAAAACGTAAGCATGCTTGAGCGCCCTATACTTTTGATACATCAGGATGCAGAAACATACGATGAAGATCCAAACCGGTAGGACCGTTACCCGCCGAATGGTCAGGCTGCTTTCCTTTTGATCCAGGTCGGTGTTGACTTCGCGGCAGATATTTTTTGTCGCCTGTACGCGGGTTTGGATTTCCGGTCGGTCGAGCGAGTGGAGGAAGGCGTACAGCGCCATCAACTCGGTCTTCGCGTCTTCGATTCGCAGGGCCTCGTTTTTCACGAGCACAACCCCCCGCGCCAGGCGAGCCACGCGTTCCGTCGTTTTCGCATATTCGAACTGTGCCTCGCGCAGGGACGTCGCCAGTTCCTTTCCCGTCTCTCTCGCCATCTGGTCGCTGGTGAGGAAGAAGGACGCGTGCGGGCCCTGGCGGCCGGGCGCGTGACAGTTCATACAGACGGTGCTGAAGCTCATGGACCCGCTACGGGCATCCACTTCCCCTAAGAACCTCTCACGCAAGGTATCCGGATGGTCACCGACCTCGGCGCGGACCTTGGCGAAGGCCTCGACAAGTTTTTCGACCGGCGGTGACGCTTCCTCGATTTGGTGATTCCATCTCTGTCCCCCCTTGGCATGACAGCCGATGCAACGGGCCATCACGGGGATCCGGCCATGGACGCTCGTCATGAAATACTCTTCGATTTGTTTGTGACATTTTCCACAGACGTGGCCGACTTCCAGAAATCCGGGTGGGGCCGCCGCGTGATTGCCGTGACAGGTGGCGCAGTGGGGCGATCCGATATCGCCTTTTTCCAGGAGATTACGGCCGTGAACGCTCTTCTTATATTGATCGGGGATGTCCGCAGGGAGGTTATAGTTCTGCATCAGGTTTTGATCGCCATGGCAACGGCCGCACGTCTGCGGAACATTGCGGGCGAATGTCCGGCTCTGCGGGTTCGAGCTGCGCAGGATGTCGTGTATCCCATGACAATCGATACACACGGCCACTCGATCATCCGCGTATTGTTTGAGCCGCTTGCCATGACCGCTGACTTGATAGGAGGACAATTGATCGGTCCGCAAGCCGTAGGGATTCATTCGCTCGACGTCGGAATGACAGGTGCCGCACAGGACGGGAACCCCGACGCGCGACGATTTGCCTCGGAAAGATTTGCCGTGATCGAAGGGGGCCGGGGGTATCGCTCCCGACGCGTTCGTGGTTGGGGCGGTAACGAACTTTTGCCAAGCTTCTGGCGAGAGTTCGTATACTTTCTCGCCGCCGTGGCATTCCTGACAGGGGACCACACCATGATGAACAGAATCGTCGAACTGTTTTGCCTGCTGCGAATGGCAGACCGCACAGTTTGCGGATTGCGGTTGTGCAAGAGCGATCGGCGCGGCGGAACAGACCCACCCTAGACACATTAGCCACGCGGCCCAAGCCGTTCGGGCTCGGGCCGCTAGAGCATCTTCGATCATGGGTCGCCCAACCATCCGGCCTAGTTCTCCCGGAAACAGTCTGTGGCGCCTCTGTGACGCAACGCTCCCGGTCGATCGGGAGCGCCCGTGGTCGTCCGGTTACGGAAGGTGATCCGGCGCATTCGTCGCGTATTCTTCCGCCCGCATCAGTGCTTCGCGTACATAATCCGGGTTGTGCGCGCCATTACCACCGCCCGCTTTCACGTAATAGTAGATGTAACGGGCCTTCTTGATGTCGTTGGGAATCTTGCCCTGCCCGCCCGCGTTGTTGGCCGGACCGCCTTCGCTCGTGAATTCCCAGCAGGGGCCCGTGTGGGCCGGGAGACCTGCGCACCAAGTGGCGTTGGGGGACGGTCCCCCCGGCACCGGGAAAGTATCCGTACGTGCGGCCCAAGCATCCAAGGCATCAAAGAGGAGTTCAGCCCGGAAATCGAACTCGGTCTTGAGGCCGTCCAGTTTCGCCATGGCGATTTCTGTCGAGCCGTGGCATTGTACGCATCCAAGGAAATTAACCTTAAACGTGTGGCCCGAAACGGCTGGAGCGATGCCTTCCTCGAAGGGTTTTCGGGCCACGTGGCAGGTCGAGCACTGTTGGGGTGCGTTCAGATGCACCGACGCACGAGTCGGGACGATCGGTTCCGGAAACGCCGCCGGTAGGGGCATTTCGCCGAAGAATACGTTGGCCTGGTCGCTCGGGTGCGGCTCGCGCGACGAGTCGGTCCAGACGCGGTCGCGCGTGTGGTGGCACTGACCACAGATATTGAATCGTGTGGGGTCCTGCGCCGCCGCAAGATCCGTCGTCGGCGTGGTGAACTTGATCTGCGCAAAGCGGAGTTGATAGTCGCGCCCGTCCTCCGGCGTCGCGGCGTTGCCGGTCTTCGCGTGCGGATTGTGACAAATCGCGCAGGTAATTCGGGTCATCTGATCGCTGGTCTTGCCCTTCAGATAGTTGTCGTCGACCGGCAACCCCTTGCTGTCGATCGTCTCGCCCTTGATAATCTTATGAAAGAAATAGTCACCCGAGTGGCACTTGCCGCAGTTCGTCAGATTTCCGGCCGTGCCAGCCGCCCACGCAGTGAGATGCGACGGCTCGGCGGAGGCCGCGTGCTTTGACGTCTGCCAATCCTCGAAGTTCGGCTGGTGATCGCCCGTGTGGCATCGACCGCAAACTGTCGCAGAGAGGTCGATCTTGGGCCGCAAGGACTCATCGCTCGCGTTGCTGGCATGTTCTCCCGCCGCGCCATGGCAGCTCTCGCACTGCACGCCCGCCAGCGCATTCGTCAGGGCTCGACTTTGGAATCCTCCCTCCTCTCCGAAGCCGACCGTGTGACACGAAAGGCAATCGACGTTCGAGCCCTGGCCGACGTTCTCCAACGCTACCAAGGCATTCGCGTGCAGCGTCTGTGCCCAATCCGCGTGGACACGGGCGTGGCACTGGCTGCACCGATCAGCACCCACGAACTTTCCGGTCAAACCGCTATCGCCGGTCGTAGGCCCGGGAGGGGTCGCGTTGAAGGGACAACCTGCGACGCCGAAGAGGCTCGCAGCAATAGGCAAAACAACGAGGAGGCAAATCGTCGTTCGAAGCCAAGCTGTGCGTCGTGAAGTCATGTATCTTCCTCCGGCTATTGAGCCCGATGCAACGTCTCATCCACCACCCGGGACCGCTTACTCCGGGTATGACGAACACCGTAAACTCGAGGGGCTTTAGAACTACCCCTTGATCGCTCTCTGTCCCACTCCCTAATAGCCAGTTCTCGGTGGTTGATCCGACCTGGCAACTCTATCAATAGCACTGGGCGTACCAGGTCCGAAATTGGCCCGCCGGCCTCAGAAAATCGGCCTATTTGCCCAGGAAGGCGGAATATCGGCAAGACCGCTGTTTCCGGCAAGGTGTGGATTTTTCCGCCTTACTGCGGATTTTTCCGCACCTTGTCTCTGACGGTAGCCCCCTTTTTTCCATGGTGATTCCAGTGACGGCGCCCGTTCAAGGCGTTCACCCCGAGCGCGCCGAGGCCCACGCAGCGGAGATCACTCGCCCGGCGTCTGGTTCTGAGCGTGCCTGATTGTGGCGAGGCGACGTAGGGCTATGATGCCCCTTGCGGGGAAAGTGATGCACCGCGAACGGTTCGCGCGTGCGCTCCGACGACGTCAACGCGGCTGGAAGGTTGAGATGACATCCTCGCGGAGTCGAGGAGCAAGCGGCGCGGGGAAGCCGCCGATGTCGGCGCGCTATCGCGCCGCATGCATGGTTCCGGTCTTCTTCGGCGTCTTTCTCACGACGATCGTCAGCGGCGACGACCCGGATAATTGTCTGCTCTGTCACCAGTACCGCGGTCTGTCGCGTCTCGATGAGGCCAGCGGCCGGGCCCACCTTTTTTTTGTCGATCCGCAATACTCCATCAGCCATCGAGGCCCGCATGCGCGGTTGGCGTGTACCGCTTGTCACTCGCGGGAGGAGGTCTCGGTCGTCCCGCACAAGCCGGTCACGCGCGTGGACTGCGCGCGGACGTGCCACCTTGCCGGCCCGACCAGCATGGAGCGACGTTTCAGCCATGACAACATCCCGCCCATGCTCAAGGCCAGCGCGCATTCGATGGATTTGTTGAAGAAGCTGACGTTCAGCGGCGGCCCCCTGTTGGAAGAAAAACAATCGGCGTGCCTCTATTGCCACGACGAGCCGCTCTTCCGCGATCCGGCGCTGGCAATCCCGCGTTTCCGGGATTTCGCCGGCCGGGTGTTCGAGCGTTGCGACGCTTGTCATGCCGACAAGGTCTCCGCCGACATTGACTATTACGTCCGGCACATTGCCTCGCGGTTCCAGCCGGCGCGATCGACCCTGGAATTGGCACAGGTTTGCGCCGTGTGCCACAGCGATCCGAAGGTGTTGGCCGAATATATGATGCCGAACTCCGTCGCCAGCTACGTCCGCAGCTTTCACGGCAAAGCGGCTCTGCTCGGCGACACCACGACCGCCGACTGCCTTTCCTGCCACGTCCGAGCCGGTGAGAACGCACACCAGATGCTGCCGCCGGACAATCCGGCCTCGTCCGTCAACGTCGCCAACATTGCCAATTCCTGCCGCAGCACCCAATGCCACCCCGGCGCCGACCCGAAGATCGCCGAAACGGCCGTTCACCTCGATCTGCCGACGGCGCAGGGGACGCTCGAATACGCCCTGGCCTTCACGTTCATCGTCTTAACCCTTTTGACGTTCGGCCCGTCGTGCCTGCTCGTGCTTCTCGATCTGGTGCAGGTCGTCGTGGGACGGACCGTGCATGGTGAGGAGCGTCTGCAGCAACTCGCCCGACGAGTTCTTGACGATCCACGAGGCAAACGGCAACTTACGCGCTTCTCGGTCAGCCTTCGCGTGCAGCATTGGGTGCTGACCGTGCTCTTCCTCACTTTGGTGGCGACGGGCTTTCCCATGAAGTTCGCCGATCAGGAGTGGGCGGCCGTTTTGGTCCGCTTCTTCGGAGGACTCGGGATCACTCGCGTCATTCACCATTGGTCCGGCATCGCGCTGGTCCTCGGATTCATGGCGCACCTGGTCGACGTGGTTTTCACGTTTATCCGGCGTGCACGGGGGTTTCGCGGCCCGCACGGCGCCGCGGACTATAAACGAGCATGGGTCTCGCTGCCGATGTGGATTTCGCCCACGGACGTGAAGAAGACGTTTCGGCTACTGGGCTACATGCTTTTTCTTCAAAAAATACGACCCTCCTTCGGACGCTTCAGCCCCACGGAGAAGTTCGAGTATCTCGGCGTGTTCTGGGGCACGCTGTTGCTCGGCATGACCGGCTTGCTGCTCTGGGGCGAGCAAATCAGCTCGCACTTCCTCTCCGGCAGGGCGTTCAACCTCGCCACGATCGCGCACACGTACGAAGCGTTCTTGGCGGTCATTCACGTCGGCATACTGCATATCTACAACGTGGTCTTCGCGCCGAAGGTGTTTCCGCTGTCGACCGCAACCTTGAACGGAGAGACGCCGCTGGCCAAGCTCGTCGAGGAGCACGGAGAGATGATCGAGGACGCCGCCCACGACCTGGGCCTTGCGGATGAAGTCGAGGAATCCCATGAGTGAGGCATCGCCGAGTCGATCGCTGCGTCGCGCGGGTCTTTTCGCCTGGGCGGTCATCGTCGGGTTCGCTCGTGCGGTGCGCAGGGCGCTGCCTCGGGTGTACGCCCTAACGTTGATGGCGGTGATCGTCTGGCTGACCTATCTTTCGATTCGCTATCTCGTCACGTCTCTTGCGGCGGCGGATCAGCCGCCCCCGCAAATCGTTGCGCTGCCCACGCGGTTGGATAGAACGGCCTTGGGCACGGGCCGCTCGGCGTTTGCCGCGCTCGACGCCGCGGAGCATCCGCGATCGCCGCTGTCGCATTATCATCGGCTCGATAGCTGGGTTCGGCCTGATGCAATTAACGACTGCGCCCGCGCCGGTTGCCACAATCCCTTGCCGCATTCCAAGCGAAAGGAGGTCCGCGCGTTCTTGAACATGCATGCGACCAGCATTCACTGCGGCGTCTGCCATTTCCAAGGCGACGACCGACCGCGGTCATTGACGTGGTACGACCTGGAAAAAGGACACACGCGGAAACCGCCGTCCGTCCTGGCGGCATACGGGATGGTGACGGGGGCCGATGCCGAGTCGCGTTGGAAGTCTGCCGGCGACGAGATGCAGGAGCGGTTGGTGGATTCGCTTCGCCGCGCCGCGAAAGAAGCCGGCGGCGTCGCCGACCTGGAACAGCTCGCCGATCATTTCGAGGCGTATCGAGTCGGCAGCCCGGGTTTCGAGCGACTCCTCAAAGAATCGCCCGACCTTCTGCCGCGCCATTTCCGCGGCGAATACGGTGCGAAGCTCGCCGTCGTCGATCGCGCCACCGGCAAAACCCTTCGCGACCATCCCAATACCGAGCCCGCCGTCCAGGAGTGGTTCACACGGAAGGACTCGGCAAACAAGGACGAGCGCGATCGGCTCCTCAAGGCCGTTCACCCACTCCGCCGTGAAACGGCCCTGGTCTGCACCGACTGCCATACCGCCCAAGGCTCGCTCATTGACTTTGCCAAGGCGGGCTACCCGCCCGCACGGATTGAGCAACTCGTCTCGCCGATCGTCTTTCGGATGATCGAGCACATCAACGCCGGTCGGCCGTTCAATTTTCCGGCGGTCATCGGCGGCCCGTCGCCCCCGCCGCATTGAGGCCCTTGGAAAAAAGTCAAAACGTCAAAACACCGAAACGCCGAAACGGAGGTCAACACCAGGGACGACATTTCCGATTCGCGCAAGGCCACGGCCCCAAGCCTCAAGCCCCGCCGGGGAGGTTGAAAGCCGGCGTCACGGAGATGCGCAAGTGATCGATCCGCTGGCCGCACGAATCGATCAATGGCCTCATGCGACGTTTCCCGCCGGTGTATGGGCTGACCATCCCGAAGGCGGCAGGCAACTTCGGTAAATCTCGTCGCATCGGCGGCACATGCCCTCAATCGGTCGCCAATCCGGAAAGTCGTCGGCAAGCAGTTCAGAGACGAATATTTGCTCTTCGGTATCCGCCCAATCGAAGGTAGAGAACTTGCAGATTGGACACGCTGAGCCCGGCACCGGCGCATGAGTCGTCTCACATTCTGTTACTGCCAGCCCCGGCAGGTCGCCGGACGCCCAGGAGAGCAATTCCGGATTCGTCGGTCGTTCTTGCCGCAATTGCGCCCAAAGCCGATTGAAAAGGCCATCGAGCACCGTGGATTCCTGAATGCCGAAAGCTCGCCCGAACTCATCGCGGCGGCGATCGACGACGGCGTTTGTGGCTTTTCCGAAAAGAAGCAGCCTCGCATCGATGCTCATCGCCCACAATAGCGCATAGCGATCACGGACGACACTGCGAGCTGTCGGCGATGGGCCGTCGGTCCGGGCCGTCGAGTCGTAACAAAAGGACGGATCGAGCATATCATCAACGTGCATCAGTTCATGCCGGGCCCAATAGGAGAAGGCGGATTCATCGAGCAGAGTTGCCACCGCCATGGTCAGAACCACCGAATATCGCCCCGGCGCTCCAAACAGTTCCGCCGACCGTCCGCCGCGCCCGCTTGCCGGCGTCATCACGAGGCGTGAGACATTGCGGGACACATGTTGAAACTCGTTGATGATCGCGAACACGCGCTTCCGAAGACCAAGTTGCTCAAACCAACGTTCGTGCATTTCCCGAAAAGCCAGATCGCGCCGCACATCGTCCGGCTCGCCATAACATCGGGCGAACTCGCGATGATAGACGCGCGACAAGGCCGCATCGCTTCGCACGGCTTCAAAAACCGCTCGTTCGACGAAGTCAGGCTGGACCATCAAAAACATATCGTTACCGCTCCGCCATTGCCGCCGCCAGTGTGGGGCCGAGCTCGACAGTCCCTTCGCCCGGAGCGCCGCAGGTGATCGTGCTATCCTCTTCACTGACCGGACGCAGCTCGATCCATCGCGCCCCCAATGGAACGGAGAGGGCCTCGCACCAATCGCGGAGGAGGCGTTCGGCGAGGTTGATGGCCGCCAATACGTAGGCCGAGGGTTCCGCACGGCGAATACGTTCGAAAAAGGCCGGCATCCACGTGGCGGCGTGATCCTTGAAGAAATCTCTCTGCGCACAGTGACAACCTGCCGCGTCCTCCGTTCGACCCGCATCCAGAGCCTCAGCCTCACGGAGGGCGAGAACGAACAGAAACTCCCACTGCGTGACGACATGGTCGGGACGCTCGCTGAGCGGACCTGCCGTTTCGAATCCGAACGCGGCATAGAACCCGGCGATGTCCGCCAATCGTTGGCTTTGCTGAAAAACCTCGGACTGACAGTATTCCAGTTCGTAAGGGGGACACGCAGAGCGAACCGTGTGTCCAAGCAACCGGTTCCTATCAGCAAGGATCTCGTCAAATGCCGGGCGTGCCACAAACAACGGCTCTACTATCGCGGCATCGATCGACAAAAGGTCCACTGCCACGGACAATTCGTCGCGGAAAGCCTCGTTACCGAGCCGCTCATAAGATTCGATGTCGTCAACGGAGAAGAGTTCCGCTACAAAACGGGCCAGTCGTGCCCGCGCCAGGCTCTTTTCAACGTATTCGCCGCCGCGTTCGCTAGGATGCCCACGGACCGGTGATTGAAGCGGCGGATCAGATCGAGTTGGCATGTTTTTCTGGTCGGACATAAATCGGCTCCTCCACTTGCGTCCGGAAGATTTCTCGGTTCTTCCGGTCGTAGGCGATGATGGTGTCGTTGTACATTTCAAACTTTTTGCCGTCGCGCGTGGTCTCGTAGACCTTCGGTCCTTCCTTCATTTCGTAGCGGGCAATGATGCGGTTCGCCCGACGGAAGAGTTGCAGCACCGCGAGCAGCTCGCGGTCCGGCGAGCGGTACCGTTCCACCGCGTCTTTCACACCAGGGCCGAACATCTGTTCGAGATGTTTCGTGGGCACCCATCGCGGGGGGATGTAATAACCGTTCGGCTCGGTGCCGAATTGCGGATAAAGCGGGAGCGCCACCTTGGCGACGTGGACGAGGTAGTAGAGAGGGTTGTAGCGATCCTCGATCCAGACGTTTTCCTGATCAACCTTGACGAGCCCTTGCATACGGACCTGTCCGATGCACGCCGCCATACAGCGCGTTTCCATCGGGACGCCGTCGGATTCGGGATCCGTCCCTTCGACGCGCGGATAACAGGCGATGCACTTCTCGCTCGTCCGCGTCGTACCGCTGTACATCGACTTCTTGTAAGGGCAGGCCTCGACGCATTTGCGATATCCACGGCATTCCTGTTGGTCAATCAGGACGATGCCATCCTCGGGCCGCTTATAGATCGCGTTTCGCGGGCAAGCCGCCAAGCACGCCGGATAACTGCAATGGTTGCAAAGTCGCGCCAGATAAAAGAACCAAGCCTTGTGTTTCTTGTCGCCGGTCACATCCTCGCCGGGACCGAAGTCCATCGCTTTCGCGGGTCCAGTCTGCGGCGTATCCTCGAAAATGTTGGGGAATCGCCATTCCTCCTCGGTAGGCAGGTAGCCGAGCACGAGGTTGGGCTGCGCGCCGCGGGCGACGATCTCCGGCGACTCGAAGATGTTCTTGCCCTTCAACTCGCCGTAAGGCCGGCGGCGGTCGTCGCTTTGTCTACCTTCCCACGCCATCCCGTTAGGATTGGCCTGACTGAGCAGGTCGAGGATTTTCACGTCCCAATGTTGCGGGTAGCCGCCGTAGGGTTTGGTCTCCACATTGGTCCACCACATCTGCTCCTGCCCCTTGGAGAAAGTCCATGTGCTCTTGCACGCCATCGTGCACGTCTGACAGCCGATGCAGCGGTTGATATTGATGACGAAGGCGAACTGCTCCTTCGGCGCCGCCGGCGCATAGGGGTAATCCATCGACCGACCGAGTTGCCAGTTATAAACCGAAGGCATGACGCACTCCTAAGCGTTAAGGACCGGAAGGCTGAGGCCGGCGGCCGTTGCATCGACCGCCAGGCGCCCGGCCCGTGGTCCCCATAGATCAATCTGCTCGTCGATCATTGTTCGTATCACTTCAGGGCCGAGATGTTGCAGGGCAAGTGCCGGGCCGGCGAAGTCACCGGCGGTGAAAAGCTCGAAGATCGAGTCCGCGCCGTGTCCGAGGCGGACATATTCCTCGACGAAGCACAATGCCATCTCCCGGATTGTCGCGGGATCGTCCGTTTCAAGCTCGACGCCGTGCAGCGTCATCGGATCAGTTTCATCGGGGTCGTTGTAAGGCATGACCTACCGCTCCTCGCCGATCGACAGCCGCCACGGCTCAAAAGTCGCCGATCTCCTTCGTTGAATCCGATGGCTCCTCTCCGCCGACGAACCCGCCGGCGAGATAACGCTTCATCACATCGCTCTCTTCCGCGGGCGACATGCCCGTCGTGGCCGGCAGCCAGATGCCCTTGCCACCCAGCCCGCCGTCCTCTGCCTTCACCACCCGAACGAGCGTTTCCTTCGGTACGGTGTTGATCGCGTGGTTGTCGGCCTCTCCGCCGAAAATGAAGCCCATGAACGCCTTGGCCTTATGGAAGAGTGTGTCGGTTTGGTGCATCGGCATGTGCCAGTTTCGCGTCAGGCTCTGTTGTGAGCCATAACGCAGGTTGGCCTGATAACCGTCATCCGAGAGTGCCCGTCCGTCCGCACGCGTCTCGTGAGCCTTGACGCTCTTTTCCGTGGCGATGTAGGGCGCGTGCTTAATCATGATCGTGTTGTAGGGGTACGCCGGGTTGAAGACGGCTCGAAGCATCAGCCGCGCTACTTTGTAGAACGGATCATCGGGCCGCGCGCCAACATAAGGCCGGTCCGCCGGGTTCGCATCGACATACACGTAGTCCCCGTTGTTGATGCCGAGTTCTTTGGCGGCGTGCGGGTTGATGTGCATCTGTTGCTCGCCTACGTACGGCGATCGTTTATCCATTCGGTGCGGGTCGCCAAAGCTGCTATCGTAGATCATGTGCCAGTCGACATTGCTCCAGGTCGAGTGTACGCGGTGGCGCGTCTTGGGCGTCAGGCAGTAGAACTGGTACCCCCGCGCCCATAGAAAGTTTTGCGTCTGCCGAACCTGCTTCCACGGCATTTTGATGTTGCGGACGGTTCTGTGGTCCCAATGTTCCGCCTCGGGAGCGATACCGTAGTCATTCGGCCGGACGTACGGATTGCTCGACACGATCACGTTCGGCAGATAGGGCGTCGCTTCCGTGCCTTCGCGGTGAACAATAAAGTTCTCGCCGTACTCGATCGCCTCCGGCACATCGCTGTAGGCGTTGAGCCGGCCCGTGTCGGTGTAGAACGGTTCGTCACAGTTGATCTGTTCCCAGAAGGGAATCCGGGGGTACGTGCGGAAGAGCATCAGCGCCGAGCCCGGCGGACCGTACTTACCGGCCATGATGTCGGTCAGCTTGTAGCCGCACGTCGTCGTGCACGTATCGAGCAGCCGCTGGATGTACACGCCGCGCTTGCCCTCGTGCTCGAACTTGAAGTAGTCGTGGAACCGCTTGTCGCCGATCTCCTCGCCGACCGCCTTGGCGATGTTCGCCAGAATCCAAAGGTCGTCCTTTGAATCGAACACGGGTTTGATTCCGCCCTTCCAGATCTGAAGGAAAGGATTCGAACAGGACGCAGTGATCTCCACGTCCTCGAACTCGACCCAACTGTTCGCCGGCAGCCCGAAATCCGCGTACTGCACCGAGGCCGTCATCACGATGTCCTGCGAGATGATCATCTCGATGTTCGGATTAACGTTCTTGAACATCTCGTAGGCGTGCTTGGCGTTGTTGAACAGGTTCACATTGGTAAATTGCAGCGCCTTCGTCGGCGTCGGCATGTGCGTCTGGCCGGTGAAGACCTTGCGACCTTGGGGAGTGTCGACGATCAACGGGCGGTCGCCGTGATTCCAATAGGCCGGCTCCTCGCCTTTGCAATAATCGTGGGCATGAACTTCCTTGCCCTGCGCATGCTCGTTTAGGTTGGGCTCGAAGGGGTCTTCCGCGACCCAGCCCTTGAAGCCCGGGCCGGTGATAGCGCTGCCCTGAAAGAGGGCCGACTTGTAATTGCCTGCCCACCCATGAACACCCGCCCCCTTGTTCCCTATGTTGCCGGTCAGGAGCATCGGCAGTAGCGCGGCGCGATTGGCCTCGGTCGCATGGAACCAGTGATTGATGCCTTCACCCTGGTGAATCGCCACGGGTCCGCCGTTTTTGGTCGTCTCCCAGATATCCTGGGACAGCCGCTCGATCAGCCCCTTGGGCGAATGGGTGATTTCCGCGACGCTTTCCAGGTCGTAGTCCTTCAGGTGCGTCAGGTACATGGACCAGAGCGTCATCACTTCGACCGACGAGCCGTCGACAAGCTTGACGGTCCACTTGCCTTCCAGCGCCGGGTCGATGTTCTTTGCCGTCAGCCGTTTTCCCACATCGTCGCGCGTGATCGCTACGGGCTTGTTCATCTTGCTGTCCCAGACGACGCGATCGCCGATCTTGTCGTATTGATCCGGCTTGAGACCCTGGATCTTCATGCTCGCCCCGTCGGACTTGAGGCCGCCCTTGTAGCCCGGGAAGACTTCGTCGGCGCGTAGCCGCTTGAGCGTGTCGGTCCGCACCAGCAGCGGGAAGTCGGTGAACTGCTTGATGAAAGTCTCGTCGTACCACTTTCGATCGATCATCAACCGGGTGACGCCGAGCCACAGGGCCGCGTCTGTCGCCGGGCGGATGGGAATCCAATAATCGGCCTTCGTGCTTGGCGCGCCGTACTCGGGGGCAATGACCACAATGCGCCCGCCGCGCTCCATGCACTCGATAAACCAATGCGAGTCGGGCAGCTTGTTCTCCACCAGGTTCTTGCCATCCATGATGATGAGCTTGCTGAACCGCAGATCGTTGAAGTCGCAATCGGAATTTTGGAGCCCATGCACCCACGGCTGCCCCGGTGTCTGATCGCCGTGCCAGGTGTAGTTGCTCCAGTTCCGCCCGCCCCG
>CAYMXF010000004.1:0-1165 GCA_964393935.1 uncultured Planctomycetaceae bacterium | reverse complement strand
CGTCAGTTCCGGATAGCCTGCGTCCGCCCATTCCTTCCATCCCTTGCGGATGATCGGGTGCTTTAAGCGATAGGGGCCGTAGACCAGGCGGTGAAACGTGTAGCCTTTCGCACACTGGCGCGGGTTCCAATTCGCCGTTGCTTTGTTGCCATACAGATCGCTGTATTTTTCGTAGTCGTACTGGGTTCCCATGCGGACGATGACGCCGTTGCGCGTATAGGCTTTGACACGACAGGCGTGCGTGTCGTTCGGTGAGCAAACCCAACTGAACGTGCCGTCGTAGGCGTACTGATCGCGGTAAATCTTCTCCCATTCGCGAGCCGGATAGCCGCCGAGTGGATTGCCGACGTCGGGACGCGCCGCCAACGCCTTGAGTGACCATGTGAGGACGCTGCTCGTGCCGACGGCTGCGAAGCAACCTGCTTGGAGGAGCTCTCTTCGGGAAAGGCCCGACGTCTGTTTGTTCGACATGATGCCGCTCCGCGAGTCGACCGACACCGGTCTACTCGATGACCAATTTCTGCCAGATGCTGATGTTCTTCTTACCGTCCCGGTCGCCGGCGCTGCCGTTCCAAATCGCGAACGACACCGGCAGATAATCGCCCGCCTTGAAGGCCCGCTCGTCCATTTCGCCGTCGGCGCCGTGCTCGTGCGGTAGTTCCAGCGTCCGCTGCAACTGAACCATCCACACCCCACGTTCATAGACGGCCTGGCCCTGAACGATCTGAACGTTGGCCGGCTTGCCCGACAACGTACCCGGACCCCGTGCGACGAGGCATTCCACCGGCGTCTTCAGATTCGGGTCGGCCACGAGGTTGCCCGCTCCCCACGCGGTGATGTACTCAGGGTTGTGTTCGGTGATCTTGCCGTGCGGCCAATCCACCGACGACATGTCTTTCGCGCGAATCGGGCATTCCGGGTACATGTCCGTCGCCCCCTGAGGAAATGCCGCATCGACGTCCTGATAGCCGCTCGTGATGTTTTTCTGCCGGTCCGCTTTCCACAGCCAGATGTTCACGCCGCCGTGCTGCGTCTTGTCTCCCATGTAGAACGGCGGATCGCTGGACAGTGAAAACTGGATCGCCACCGCGTCCCGAAACTCGTCCACTCGAACATTTCGATCGTCCTGCGTCGGGTCGAGCCACGACAGCCGCAGTGCCAACTC
>CAYMXF010000003.1:16709-36262 GCA_964393935.1 uncultured Planctomycetaceae bacterium | reverse complement strand
GAGCCCCGAGCGCAAGCGACGGGTCTTCCCCCGGTCGAATGAATGAAAACGACCCTTCGCGCGCATCGCTCCCTGCGAAAAACCCTTTCGTCATTCGTAATTCGTCATTCGCAATTCAGGGCCCCAGCCCTGGAGCTTCTTCCAATCCAAAAGAAACCGCGCCAGGCCGATATCCGTCAGGGGATGATTGATTGGAAGTGAACAGGCCAAGCGACTAGCTCGTCAATCCAGGTAGCCCAGATCGCCCAACCGGCTGGCGACTTCCTGCATCTGTCGCTCGGTGAGCGCCGGTTCGAGTTCTTCGACCTTCCGCTCCTGCGGGGGTTCGTATTCGATCGTGACGGGCTGGTCGAAGATTCGCGCGAGGACGCGGCCATCCATGTCCTTGGGGACGCGCTCGCCGAGACCGGCCAGGAGCGTCGGGGCGATGTCCGCGATGTGAGCCCGGATCGTCTTGCCGGCCGCGATGGACGGGCCCTGCGCCACGAAGATGCCGTCCAGCCGGTGCGTTCCTTCCAGCCGGTCCAGCGGAACCCAGCGGACCGTCTCCTTGCCGCGGATCTTCTTCACCACGGCCAAGCCGTCCGACGGCGCGAGGAGCAGATCAGGCATCCAGGGATAATCGAAACGGCTGCACCCGTAGAGTTCCTCGGTGAGATAGACGTCGGTGAAGACTTGCATCGTTCGTCCGTCGCGGTCGCTGCATTGCGTCGCCAGGAGTCGCTGGCGAATCTCGTCGCGGAGCGATTCGTACTCGGCCGGATCGACGATTCCCAGGGGCTGTCGCCCCTTGAGGTTGATGTAGAGAAAGCCGTAGATGCCGGCGTGGAGCACGCAGGCGCGCGTCCCCGGCCAATCCACGGCCAGGTCGTGATCCAGCTCGTTGAGCTGACCGGCGGGAGAACCGTTCTTGGCCCGCGTGAGCCGACGCCACCAGACCGTGCCCCGCGTCTTTGCACGGGCGAGATTGTTTCGCAGAGACAGGTATCCCCATTCCGAAAGCAGCAGGTTGGGCTGCGCTTTGCCGTCGAGGCTGCCATGGCCGTGGTCGGACATGATGAGGGTCGTCGCGCCCGCCTCGGCCGCCAGGGCCTGAAGCTTTCCGATCACCACGTCCAACTTCCCGAAACACTCGCGCGTGAGCCGCTCTCGATATGGGCTGGAGTCTTTCGTCCGCGGATCGAGGTATCGCCAGGCCTTGTGCTGGAGATTGTCCACCAGTTTGAAGAGAACCATCATCACGTCCCAGCCGTACTTCCCGCCGCAGAACCGCGCCAGTTCGTAGCCGCGCTCGAAGCTCTGGCTGATGTAATGAAGGTTCCGTGCGAAAACCCGGTCCCCGCCGAGCGCCTTGCGCTCCCACTTCTTCTCGTGCGTATAGTCGGGGTGCTTCGCGAGGATTTCGGCCTGCAATTCCTTCGGATAGGTAAAGTCCTGGCCGGTCGGCGTGTCGAACCCGCTGATCATGAAGCCGTTGACCGACTCCGGCGGAAAGGTCATCGGCACGTTGATCGAGCCGACGCGGTAAGACTTGTCGCTGAGGATCTTCCAGATCGTTTTCTGGCTGATCCTCTGATTATTGTTGAACATCAGCCTGTTCGTCGACGGGTCGTAGCGCAGGAAGTCGATGATGCCGTGCTTGCCCGGGCCCTTGCCGGTCATGAACGTCGTCCACGCCGCGGGGGTGATCGGCGGTCGCGTCGATTCAAGGATGCCGCTCGTCCCGCCCGCGACCATCGCGGCAAGGTGGGGCATGACGCCTTCGTCCATCAACGGGCCGAGGACGTCAAAAGTCGCGCCGTCCAGCCCGATCATGAGGACTCGGGAGAACGGGGCGCCGTTGCGATCTGGATGTAATCGACCGTGAGAGATCACGTGCAAGGCCCTCGCTGGACGCCGCGATGCGATCGTGGCCGACCGCGCCATGAATGACGGAAACATGGTAGCCGATATCTCAAAAAACGTCAAAAACCCCGGTTACTTCCGCCCCAGGGCGTGACCTTCTCGAAGATCGTCAGGTAGGGCTCCGAGTGGTAGGGGGCGGGCGGCGTTTGATGGACGAGCCTGAACGCCGGGCTCAATTGGAACTCTTTCAAGGAAAGCCCGTTATCCGCCGACGCGGCGAATTGCCGCTCCCAGGCGAACAGGGCTCCGATCGGGGCTCGTTCGATCTGCCCGCGGACGGAAGGCCGGTCCGGCGGCAAGAGGCGACCCGTTGCATAGTCCAGCCATACATTCGCAGAGATGATGGGCCGGTCTCCCATGTTGTGTGCGGCCAGCCAAATCTTTGCGTCGTCGATCAGTTTCGCTTCGGCGGGTCGGCGGAGGGGATGGCACAGGCCGTAGGCCGCCAGGAGGATCAGTCCGACCAACGCCGTCGGCACGATCGCTCGCGCAAAACCGCCCATGGACGTGGAATGACGGATCGCGACGGCGACGATCGTCAGCAGCGCGAGCGACCCCGTCGCAATTCGCACGGCTGTGACTGCCTGATCCAGCTCGGGCAGTTCTGCCGCCAAGTCTTGACGGGCCGCGTACAGCACGAGCTGACGCTCCATCGCGATCCACAGCAGCGCCATGGACGCACCGGCGGCGAGGACCGCGCGTCGCCAGTGCGAGCGGTCCGCGCTCCACAGTGTTTCCCATCCCGAGAGCGCGGCGACGGCCACCAGCGGGCTGATCGGGACTAGGAAACGGGCGTATCCGCCGGAATCGTAGAGCCCCAGTGCGCGGATGAGCGTCTGTGTGACAAAGTAAGTTGCAATGCAAACGACGACCAGCGATCCGCCGCGCCGCCGCGTCGTCGCCGCCAGGCCGGTCATGGCAAGGACGGTGACGCCGGGCCCCCATGCCTCCAACGATCGGCAGAAGAACGTCAGCCAGCCGCCGCGGCCGTACTGCGACGACGGCGTTGGCACAAAGAGCCGCTCGATAGGGGCGCGAATCCCGGCGAGCGGCGCGAGAAGGTTTACGACGAGCGGCGCCCAGAGGATCGGCCACAATCGCCACAGCGGGGCGCTGCTGCGCCAGGCGAAGTAAATCCACACCGGCAGGAAGATGACGGCTTCGTGCCGCGTGACAAAGGCGGGCGACAGAACCGCCGCCGAGACTGTCCAGCGCCCCTTGAGCGCGAGCAGAACCGCGAGCGTCAGGTAGAGCGTCATCGGCGTTTCGGTGAGCGTCGTTTGCGAGAGCTGGAAAAAGAGCGGCTGGAGATAGACGAGCGGCACGACGAGCCAGGCACGGCGCACGCCGATGGTCCGCGCGATTTCATAGGCGGCGAGCGCCGCTCCCGCCGAGAGCGCCGCAGAGAGCAGTCGGCAAGCGTCCCACCCGAGGCCCGCGGGCAGGAAGTAGAGCGCGGTGAACCCGGGCCGGCCCCAATTGTTCAGGAGGTAGGCGGGCCAGGTCCAGGCCCATCGAGCGTAGAGATAGTGCGTCAGATCGTCGAACTGGACGATGCCTTCGGGGTTTTGCAATGCGAAGATCGCGGAAAACGCAAAGCCGAGCACCGCGAGGGCGATCGCCAGGGATCGTTCGTCGTGAATCGTGCGGGTCGCGCTGCTTGACCGTTGGCCGGTTAACATGGCTCCATCATCGTCGCGCGCCGGCTCCTGGCAAGGTCTGCGGCGATCCGGCAAACGTTATGACGCTCTCCGCGATTGATACGGTCTGCATCGACGCCGATGGCGATGAGGTGCATCAGTGCAAATGGAACGGGTGGGAGATTCGTATCGAGCGCGCTCACCACCACGGAGCGGATGCCCTCTTGAAGGCGTTGTTGTGGCTTGATCTTCGGCCAGGCTATCGCCTGCTCTATCGGGTCGTCTCCAGTGCGGCCACTGAAAGCGAATTGGCAGCGACGATGGAGAGGATGGCCGAGGAAAGTGGGGCCGGTTCCGTTCGACGCCTGCCGATGGATATCCGCGCCGATCCCGGAATAACGGCCGCGCGGCAGGCGGCCGATCGGCATCGTCTCGACGGTGTCGTCTGCCTGGAATGGCGGAAGGTGTCGTTTCAATGTGCGGTCGTCGATGGTCGCGGAGTCGTGCTCGCGCATGATCGCGCTGGAAAGGCGGATCGCAATGCCATCTGCGAGAAGCTGGGGCGTATTCAAAAGGAGGCGATAGGTCGCGTCGGCGGCGATATCCAGACGCTAGTCTGCTACGGAAGCGCTTCGTCCCTGACGGCCGCGGCCGAGATCGGGCAGCGCTGCGGATTCCGGCAAGTTCTGATCCCCGATGAGGCCGCGTCGCTGTCCGTCGTCGGGATGTTGATCGTCGATCTCGTCCTCAACCTGCGGATGGAGGCGGCGGGCTTGACGGGCGAGCGGCGTCTTCGCGAGGGCTTCGCCCGGTTGATGGACGCCGCCGCGCGGCAGGTCACGCTCGAAGGCTACGACATCGACGACACGGTTTGCGAGCGTCTGGTGGAATTACCCGGCGCACTCGTTGCACTCGAATCGCTTAAGCCTTCGACATCGGCGATCCGCGCGTTGCACGTTCGCGTCACGATCCATACGCCGAAGTTTGTCCTGCCTCGCGCCATCGCGAGCGAGAGGGATAACGTCGTCGCGCCGGCTGGTTGGCGCGTGCAACGATCGTCGGCCGGCGGAACGCTCCTGATTAGAACGGCTTGATCCAAGCACACGCTTCTTTCGCCCCCGTTGGGGGCTCGGAAGGTTTTGTCGCTCGCTAACCGGGGGCTTGCGCCCCCGGCTACTCACTGTCGCCCCTTTCGGGGCTTTTTTTGAATTATGGCTGTGTTGTCGGCGATTCCATCGTTGAGGGGACGGGATTCACGGGCGAGACGTCCGTGCCACCCTCGGCCTCGCCATTCTGCGCCGGCGGCTCCATCGCTCCCAGGGCAATCAGTCGCGTGCGCGCCTCCGTCGCCCAGGTCGTGGCGGACCAGTCCTTCTCGACCAGCCGATAGTAGTACGCCGCCGCGTCGATCTGCTTGACGCGCTCGTAATACCGGGCGGTACGATAATCCTTCTCGGCGCGCTGGTCGCTGATCCGCGCCAGGGTCTGCGGCACTTGTCGATCGCCGGCGTCCTGGGGGTACTTCTGCGTGAAGTCCTTCAGGTAGACCTCGGCTTCCAGGAGGTCCGCGTCGTCGAACTCCACGCCGGGGAACCGCGCCAGGGCCGATTCGCCGGCGCGAAGCATGGCGAACTTTTGATAGCGACCTCGCGGGAACTCGCGCATCAGCCGCGCGTAGGCGGTCTCGGCCTCCTGGAAATTGCCGTTGATGTAGTGGTAGTCCGCCTTGAGCCGCAGGGCCTGCTCGGCGATGGGCGTCTCGCGGGCCCGCGTATCGATGATGCGATCGAGCATCGTCAGGGCTTCTTCATTCGCCGAGAGCCAAAACATTTTCCACACCTTTTGCTTGTGGCCCTTGAAGAGAATCATCTCGGCGATGATGAGTTCCTTGCGGAGCGACCGGTCGGCGAAGTCGGTGCCCGGCCAGCCGTCGAGCACCTCTTCCAGCCATTGGTACGCCTTCATCAGATCGCCGTCCTTGGGCTTGGCGTCCTCGGCGGAGACCTCGGTCTCGGCGGCGTAGAAGAGGGCCTCGGGCCGGTGCGTCGATTCGGGGTAGGTCTTGAACCATGCGGCGAAGGCCTTCCGGGCCTTTTTGTATTCGCACTGCGCCGAGAGCGACCGGGCGAGGGCGAGGTCGCCGTCCTCGGTGCCGGGGACGGGCGGGGCGATCTCGATCCACCGGTCCTTGGCGGCGTCGTACTCGAGGCGCTCGTGATAGACCGGTTTGTCGTCGCCGGCGCGGGCGAGGGGCCACGCGGTCAGGACGATCACGATCGCTGAGAAACATCCATGCTTCATGCCGGGCGATTCTAACACGGGGAATGCGGAATGCGGAAGTCGGAATGCGGAATGGGAGGAAGCGGGGGCGAAGGGGCCGAGGGGCCGTTGAACACGTATCCACAGATGAACGCAGATGACGCAGATGGGGGAAGGCACGGGGTTCCGAAGCGGGGGAGAGGCTCACGCGGAGGCGCGGAGCACGCGGAGGGGCTTTGGGGATCAGGGGCGAGGAATTAGGGATGAAAGAGCGGCGGCGGCGAGGTCCGGGCGCTTTAATCTGAGGCGGATGGTGGACGGACTCTTAGCGAGGGCTTATACTCTTGGTGGACTTGGTTGACGGCGAGTGAAGGATCGCGACGCACGATATTATTTTTTTGACCGCATAACAGCATTCATCATCATCTTCTAGCGATTTTCACGACCGGCGGCTGGGTCCTTCGTTGACGGGGAGATTCCCCGTTGGTTCGAAGTGAGGCCCCGTGGGGGAGCCGGAGTTTTGTCATGTCACCATCTGTTGGAATGGTCTTCTTTGATCGGTCTGGGTCCGCGCGCGCGGAGCGTACGGGACAGGATGAACAAGATGGACAGGATTTCAAGATTGAAGTCCGCAGGCGCGGAGCGCGTGGACCGGATCTCCACCGGCGTCGCCAGAGGCATGGGCTCTTCCGCGCGGTCGCCATCGTGATCGTCGCGCTCGGGCATGCCCCGACGAGCCGGGGGCAGTGTTCGTTTGATTGGAGACCGGGCCACGGCCCTCCGGGAGTGAATGGCGACGTCTGGGCGATGACGACATGGGACCCGGATGGGCTCGAGCGGCCACAAGAACTATTTGTCGTGGGAGGCGACATTAGTTCTGTCGAAGACCTGCCCGTTAACAACATCGCCGCATGGGACGGGACTTCCTGGCACGCCCTTGGCAGCGGCGTGAATGACCTGGTGCTGGCCCTGTGCGTCTATGACGGAGCCTTGATCGCGAGTGGCCAATTCACCGAAGCCGGCGGCACGATCGCCAGAGGTGTCGCCCGATGGGATGGTACGAAGTGGGAACCCCTCGGCGCCGGCCTCGACGGTTGGGTGTTCCGTCTTTGCGTGTACAACGACCGCCTCATTGCGGGGGGGTATTTCACAAGCCTTGGCGGATCAACCGCCACTAACATCGCCCAGTGGGATGGAGAGAACTGGCAACCGCTGGGCGACGGACTGGGAGGGCCGGATCCCGCCGTCGGCGCGCTCGCTGTGTACGATGGAAAGCTCATCGTGGGCGGCAGCTTTGCCACCGCAGGGGGCGCACGCGCGAACAACATTGCCCAGTGGGATGGTGTATCCTGGGAGCCGCTCGGCGACGGGATTAGCGAAGGGGGAGATGGATCATACATCCTGGTGCTTCAAGAGTATGAGGGGAAGCTGATCGCCGGTGGGGCCTCCTTTCATGCGGTCTTGCAGTGGGACGGCACGACGTGGGAACCCCTGGAAAACGGAATCGCCAGTTATTCTGAAATTTTCACATTAAACGTCTTTCGTGGCAAACTGATCGCCGCCGGAATGGTTTATGCCATGGATGACCCACACGCCAATCATATCGTCCAGTGGAATGGCGAAAGGTGGGAGTCCCTTCCCGGTGACTTCAGTTGGTATATCTATTCGTCGGGCGTCTATCACGACGATCTCATCGCAGGGGATTGGGGGATTCAAAGATTTGATGGTACGACGTGGAGACCGATCGGCCTGGGCTTTGACTATGACGTAAGGCGCCTGACTGTATTTAATGGCGAGCTCATCGCAGGGGGGCCGTTTCGCTACGTTGCGGGTGTGCGCGCCAATGGAATCGCCGCATGGAACGGCGCGACGTGGCGAGCGCTCGGAAACGGCGTGTTTGAATGCCCGGACTCCGGGATCGCACGCAAGCCATGTCCCGGCATGTCGATGAGCGCACTCGCCGTTTACGAAGGGCATTTATTTGTCGGAGGTTCCTTCAAGCTGCCCGGTGAAGACGAAACCACGATCGTCGCTCAATGGGACGGAACGACTTGGGAACCGTTGTGTCGAGGGGCTCCAGAAATTTATCCCGGCGTCTCCGCCATGACCGTCTTTGACGGCGACCTGATCGTGGGTGGAAATTTCGTAACCGCGGGCGACATCACTGTCAACCGTGTTGCCTCGTGGAATGGATCGACTTGGCAATCGCTGGGTGGCGGGATGAACGACAATGTCTGGGATTTGGTCGTTTATGATGACAAGCTGATCGCAGCGGGCGCATTTACATCAGCAGGTGGAATCTACGTTCCCAAGATCGCGCAATGGGACGGGAAATCCTGGGAACCCTTCAGCACTGGACTTAGAGGTACGGTTGGTCGTTTGGAAGTCTTCGACCATAAGGTTGTCGCAGGAGGTCTTTTCGAGATCGACTCCGGGGTATACGAGTATCGTGTTGCGGAGTGGAACGGCACGAGTTGGCAGCGTCTGGGCGGCGCAATGAACGATAGCATCTATACCCTGGTTGTACTTGGAGGCAAACTGATTGCCGGAGGCAATTTCACCCGGATAGGAGATACGACTGTCTATCGAATTGCGCAGTGGGATGGCGTAGCCTGGAGTTCTTTTGGTATTGGTTTGAATCGTGGTCTAGGCGACTTGGTCATGTTCAACGGCGAGTTGATCGCGGGAGGTGGTTTTGGATCTGCCGGAGGGAATATTTCCAGCTACTTCGCCCGCTGGGGGCCGAGCTGCCTCCCCGGCGATATGAATTGCGATGGGGTTATCGACAAGGTGGACCTCATGCCGTTCGTGGACGCCTTGCTTGAACCGGAAGGCGAATCGGATTGCGTGCGGTACCTGGCGAACATGAACGGCGACGTGGAGGCGGATGGGGCTTCCAAGGTTGATGGGGCGGATGTCGGGCCGTTTGTGGCGGCGATGATGGGGTGGTGAGAAATCCTTCTTCCAGGGGCTGAAGCCGCCTGGCAACCTTCTTTCCAGGCGTTGAAACGCCTGGCAACCTTCGTGCGCCCTACGGGCGGGAGCGTCGTTAGCGCGGCGCGACGGTTGAGGCATGATCGAGGGGTTCTGTCGCCCCTTCGGGGCTCGGTTGTTTTTGGGGTGACGCATCCACGGGCTTGCGCCCGTGGCTACGATCCTTGGCCCCGTTTGGGGCCGAAATCGCATCGGTCGCTGAGACGACGACCGCTACTACCCCACCCCCGTCAGGCTCCTTACTCAGTCGCCTTCCGTCCCCTTCGCAAGGGGAGGGAGCGATTGCCCGGAACGCTGAGGTGGGTATAATCCGGCCGGTCGATCGGCGCGGTCTTCTGACCCTCACCCTAGCCCTCTCCCTGGGAGGGAGAGGGGACATGAGGATGCCGCTTCGACGGATGCCCTCCATGATCTACCGTAAGCACGCGATCCTATTGACGACCTGCCTGCTCGCCGGGTGCGGATATTCGGCGGATCGGGAGAAGGTGATCCGGACGACGAATTCGAAGAACGAGCGGATTCACACCGTGGCGTTGGATGTCTTCCAATCGCGGGAGTTTCGGCGGGGCTTGGAATTGCAACTCACGGAGGCGCTGGCCAAGCGTCTTGAAGCGGAGACGCCGTTCAAGCTGGCGAAGAAGAACGTGGCGGATACGCTCATCACCGGCGAGATTCGCGAAGTCCGGCAGGCGACGCTGGGGCGCGATTTTCGGACGGTTCGGCCCCGGGAGACGGCGGAGAGCGTGGTGGTGAGTTTTCAATGGAAGGATTTACGCACCGGGGAAGTGCTGCTGGATCGCCCAAACTACGTTCAGACCGTGGATTACGTCCGCCCGTTGGGGGAAGATTTTTACCACGCCAGCCAGCGGGCCATGGACCGGCTGAGCGAGCGCATCATCGAGGAGATGCAGACCACCGATTGGTGATAGTGCCCCCGCGACTATAATCCGATAGAGTGCTATCGACCCCGGTCTCTTTTTCAGACGTAGGAATGACGCCTCGCAAGGGTGAATAGAAACCATGCCGGATATTGGCCTCGAACCCGAAGATCCGCAGGACGCCGGAAACGGCCGCAAGCCGCGTCCGGTCAAGGGCGCGCCCATCCCACCGCGGCGGATGAAGATGTCGCGCGGGGTGATGAGCTGGATCGGCTTTTTGCTGATCGCGATGATGATCGCGCTGGTGGTCTCGCAGGGCTACGTCGCGCCGCAGGAGATCAGCATCGACACCTTCTGGAAGCATGCGGCGGCGGGCCGGTTCGCATCGATCGTCCTTTCGGACGATGAGATCACCGGCGAGTTCAGCGACAAGGCCCAGGGTCGTCCGCAGGGCCGCGCGACGCCGAGGTTCAAGGTCGTCTACAACACCACCGGTCGGCTTTCGGAAATCGAAGAGAAACTCCGCAAGACGTGCCCGGCGACGGAGATCAAGTATATTCCGAGCAGTACGCCGTACATGAACCTGCTGATCGGCATCGTGCCGTGGATCCTGATCTTCGGCTTCATCTATTTCATGATCTTCCGCCACCTGCGGGCCTCGGCCGGCGGGGCGGGGATGCTGGGCAGCTTCGGGCGCTCGCGCCACCGGGTCAGCAATAAGGAGCTGACGAATATCACGTTCAAGGACGTGGCGGGCGTGGACGAGGCGAAGGAAGAGGTCGCCGAGATCATCGAGTTCCTGAAAACCCCCAAGAAGTTTCAACGCCTCGGCGGGCGCATCCCCCGCGGCGTGCTTTTGGTCGGCGAACCGGGCTGCGGCAAGACGCTCCTGGCCAAGGCTATCGCCGGCGAGGCGGACGTGCCCTTCTTCTCGATCAGCGGCTCGGATTTCGTCGAGATGTTCGTCGGCGTGGGCGCCAGCCGCGTCCGCGACTTGTTCAAATCCGCCAAAGAGAACTCGCCGTGCATCATCTTTCTGGATGAGATCGACGCGGTCGGTCGGCGCCGCGGCGCGGCCTACAGCGGCGGCGGCCACGACGAACGCGAACAGACGCTCAACGCGATCCTCGTCGAGATGGACGGCTTCGATACTTCCGATCAGGTCATCGTCATCGCCGCGACCAACCGCGACGACATCCTCGACCCGGCGTTGACGCGGCCGGGGCGATTCGACCGGCGCGTGTATGTCCCGCTGCCGGACATCAAGGGCCGCATGGAAATCCTGAAGGTTCATGCCCGCAAGGTGAAGATCTCGCCGCGGGTGGACCTGTTGCGTCTGGCCCGCGGGACGCCGATGTTCAGCGGAGCGGAGTTGGCCGCGATCATCAACGAGGCGGCGATCATCGCCACGATGCAGAACAAAGACCTGGTGGAGATGGACGACCTGGAGGAGGCCCGCGACAAGATTCGTTACGGCCGCTCGAACAAGAGCCGAGCCATCGAGGAGCAGGAGCGGATGGCCACGGCGTACCATGAGGCGGGCCATGCCGTGATTCAGATTTTGATGCCTGACGCGGACCCGCTTCACAAGGTGACGATCATCCCGCGCGGCCGGGCGCTGGGCGCGACGATGTCGCTTCCGGACAAGGATCGCTATGGCTTCGGCGTCCGCTGGCTGCACGCGACGATGCGCGTGCTATGCGGCGGGCGCATCGCCGAAATGCGCTATAACAAAGACGCCAGCAGCGGCGCGGCGATGGACATCGAGCAGGTCACGAAGCTCGCCAAGGCGATGATCCTGGATTGGGGAATGAGCCATAAGCTCGGCTTCGTGAAGTACTCAGCCGATTCGGAGAGGGAAACCTTCATCAACGAAAAGTCTTACTCCGACGATACCGCCAAGCTGATCGACGACGAGGTCCGTCGCATGATCGACGAGGCGTACCGGGACGCCGAGCGGATCATGACGGAGAATTGGAATAAGGTGGAGGCGGTCGCCCAAGCCCTGCTCAAGCACGAGACGCTCGACGCGGACGAGGTCCGGCTCTTGTGCCGCGGCGAGGCGTTGGACCGGCCCAGCCTTTCCGGCATCCTCTCCGACGAGAACGTCGGCCCCAAGCCCCAAGCGGCCCGACCGGTGACCGGCCGTCCCGAGCCTCAACTGCCGGGCGGTCTGACGGGCGGCTCGATGCCACAGCCGGGGCTGGGATGAAAAAAATAGCGAATTGCGAATAGCGAATTGCGAAATCACCGCGCTGAAATATCCGCCGGGTGGTCTTGCGTTCTCCTATGGCTATTTGCTATTCTGAATTCGCTATGATGAGCGAGACACGCGTGCCCTATGGCTAATGCAGAAATCGTTATCGCCGGTCCCGGTGAACTGCCGCTGATCGCCGACTTATATAACGAGATCTTCCGCCCGTCGCACGACGTCGAGTTTTTTCGACGGCGCTTGCGCGGCCGCTATAACGCCCTGCTCTTGGTGGCCAACATCGACAAGCGGCCCGTCGCGTTCTCGACCGGTTTCGAGTTGAAGCCGACGGTCTTTTTCTCGTGGCTCACGGGCATCCTGCCGGATTATCGCCGCCTCGGGATCGCCACGCAGATGCACGAGGCGCAGTGCGCCTGGGCCCTTGAGCACGAATATCAATACATGCGCATGGAGTGCCATAACGCCCATCGGCCCATCCTGCACATGGCCATCAAGATGGGCTTCAACATCGCGGGCGTTCGCTGGGACCCGGACCGCTCGGACAACCTCATCATCTTCGAGAAGGCCATCGGCGACGGCTCGTCGTCAGGCGACGAATAGTGGAAACGCGAGCCTGAAGAGGATTGGCCACTTCGTTCGCCAGTCGCTATTCTTCCTTCGCTATTCCCATGCGCCTCCTGCTGCACAACATCGGTCAGCTCGTCGTCGTGCCGCCCGGGCCGGTGACGGGCGAGCAATTCAGCCGGCTGCCGATCATCGAAAACGCCGCGTTGGTCATTGAAGACGGCCGTATCGCGTGGTTCGGGCCTAAAGGACAAAGGCCCGACGGCCCATTTGATGAAACGATCGACGCCGGCGGAGGGTGCGTCACGCCGGGCTTGATCGATTGCCACACGCACGTCGTGTTTGCGGGATCGAGAGAGGCTGAGTTTGTTCAGCAAATCCAGGGGAAGACGTACCTGGAGATCATGCAGGCGGGCGGCGGGATTCGCAGCACGATGCGGGCGGTCCGCGCAGCGAGCGTTGAAGAGCTTGTGGAAGAGTCCCTGCCGCGCGTCCGGCGGATGATCGCGGGCGGCGTGACCACGCTGGAAATCAAGAGCGGTTACGGCCTATCGCCGGACGACGAGTTGAAGATGCTCCAGGCGATACGTGAGATCGCCCGGCAAGTGCCGATCGAGATCGTGCCGACGTATCTCGGCGCTCATGCCTTGCCGCCGGAGTTTGACGGTCGGCCTGATGAGTATCTGTCGGCACTGAGCGAGGCGGCCTTCCTTCGCCGCTTGGTCGATGAGAAGCTTGCCGAGTTCGCCGATGTTTTCTGCGAACGCGGGGCTTTCACCGTCGAGCAGTCGCGGCGCTTTCTCACCGCTTGCCAGCAAGCCGGCATGATACCCAAGGTCCACGCTGAACAGATCACGCACTCGGGCGGCACGAGAATGGCGGTCGAGCTGGGAGCGGCGTCAGCGGACCACTTGGAATGCGTGAATGACGACGACATTGCCGCGCTGAAGGCGTCGAAGACGGTCCCGGTCCTGCTGCCCGGCTGCTCATTTTTCTTGAACACGCCGCCTGCGCCGGCTCGAAGGCTGATCGATGCGGGTCTGCCGGTGGCGTTGGCGACGGACTGCAATCCCGGCTCGTCGATGATCGAGTCGCTTCCGCTGGTCATGTCGATCGCGTGTACGCTGCTGCGGATGACGCCGGTCGAGTGCGTGGTCGCCTGTACGGCCAACGCCGCGGCGGCGATAAAGCGCGCAGATCGACTCGGCGCGATCGCCGTCGGCCATCAGGCGGACCTGCTGATCCTCGACGTGCCCAATATCGACCTCTGGCCGTACCGGGTCGGCGTCAATGCCGTTCGCGGCGTGTTCAAGCACGGCCGGCGCCTTTCGCTTTGAGGATCGGGCGCCAGCCGAGGCGACCTGTTACCGATCGTTGACTTCAGGGCAACGGTGGGGCATCTGTCATTCCGACCTCGGCCATGAACTGATTCATGTCTGCCACGAATTGCCTGATCTCCGGCGCGGCGGATGAGACTGCGAGAGGCGCGGTGAGCGTGGGCGGCGCTCCGGGATAGGCCTCGACGAACCGGTCCACATCGGCCGTCCATTCCTTTCGGGTGTCGGAGTTAATCGGTTGACCCTTGAGGGTCACGGTCGCTACTTCCCTTCCCGTCCTTCTCAAGAGGAATACGCGGTGAGTCGTTCCGTCAATCCAAACGACCATCGTGACGTTGCTGCCGTGGCCCGTGGCAATGACCAGTTCCGTTTCGGCGTAGGGACATTCGCCGGCCAAGCAAATCCATCCTTGCTCGAGCGAGAAAAGCGGGATGAGGTTGCGATATCGGGCGACGGCGTCAGGGACGACGGCGGGAGGGATCACTTTGTAGGGGAAGGGGCCGATCAGGACTTCGTACTTGTAGGGAATTCGATTCTTTCGGAACCTGACCTCCAGTCGTTGGAAGTTTTTGCTTCTGATCTCCTCGTTGGGCCGGATGACGGTTTCCAATAGGATGGCCCGTGGATTCGTGGCTTCCACGAACTCGTACGGGGGCGGCGGGTAAATGCAACCTCCCATTCCGAGGGCTCCGACGGATAGGGCGAGAACAACATTTCGACTCGTCATTAGAAATCTCCTTATTAAACAGTTTGACTCCCCAGTTTGTTTCTTCGACCGATCCACAGGCTCATCTCACCCGCGATGACCATCGCGAGGATTGGTAACAGTGGGTTCCATACCATATTGGCCAGACGGGCCATGACGAGGCTTGCTCCGAATCCCGCGGCGGCGGCAGCGGCGACGAGCAGATACGCTCTCCAGCGCCGTCGCGATGCGAGCGTCACGATCAGGCACCCGACCAGGCCGCCGCCGAGGGTGAGGGCAACGCGGGCCGTCCCGCGCGGACGGTCTATCGAGATCGATTGCAGCAGCATGTCGATCCCCACGGCGTGGGCGTAGCATCCCGGCAGGGTGCGTCCGTCTGGATGGGGGTACCGATCCGTCGTGCCCTGTATATCTCCGATCACCACCACTTTGTCGCGCAGCATGTTCTTCAGATCGTCGATCGCCGCGGAAAACACCGTGTCGTAATTGATGGTGGATGCGGCCAGCACGTCGTCATGGGGCATCGGCAAGACGAAGTACCCCACGCGGTCTCCAGCCTTCAGACCCATTGCCGGCGTGTCATCGGGCACGTCCCTCAAATAACTCAGTTTGACGTGGTCGGACGAGTCCTCCCAGACTTTCAATCGCGGCACATCCGGGTCGGAGGTCCAATAGAGGATTTCCAGAGATTCGCTTCCGTCGTCGACGTGAAAGTCGGGATTCGCGTCCGGCTGGCGAGCGGCCGTCAGAGTCGTCAGGGCCAGCGAAGGCAGCGGATCGGCCAGGCCGCGTTGCATGAAGAGGAGCAGCGCCCACGACGATGGAGTCCATAGGCCGGGCCAACCCCAGCGGACGTGCTGGGCGATCGTTCGGCTTAGCCGTGACGAGGGCAATTCCTTCATTGGCCAGACGGTTACATTCACGACGACCTCGGCGCCGGCCTCGCGCAGGGCCCTTGCGCCGCGGGCAAAATCCGCATCGAACGGCGTCTCGCCCTCAAAGGTGAGGTCCCAGGCTACGGCGCGGACGCCGGCTTGGGCGAGCCGCTCCATCAGTCGCCCGTGCAGCCGGCGCCAGCTCGGGCGGTTGGCCGTCGTCACGTCGGCTAGCGATTCGCGCTTGGCGAGCGCTTCGACGTCGGAGGCGTCAGTCAAAGCAATGACGCGAACTTGTTGCAGCACCGGACCGGTCGGCGCAGCGATCGGCTGATTTCTAAGGGGCCGTGTAAGTTGTCGGTCGAGGATCTGGCCCGTCCGCGTCCAACTGAAAAAGAGCGGCTCCCCGATCATGAACGCCAACGTCGTCGCCGCCGCGATGACGGCCAGGTGGGTCGTAACGCGATGTCTCGCCACTGCACGTTTTGTATGCATGCGAACGAGGTAGGCGAGGCTGTCCTGCTTGGCGGAAATGGGGGCGCCGGCCAGGAAGGCGCGGAGGTCCGCGGCCAGGGCCGCGGCGGAGGGGTAGCGTCGCTCGCGCTCCTTGGCCAGGCAGGTCAGCAGGATCGTTTCCACATCTCCCTGGAGCCCCTCGCGGATGGAACTGGGCCGCCTCGGCGCCGTGTGGAGGATGTTGTGGAGCGCCGAGTGCAAATCGCTGTCCGTGTCATAGGGACCACTGCCGGTCAGCAGGGTGTAGAGGATCACTCCCAACGCATAGATATCCGTCCGCCGGTCGATCATGTTCGGATCACGGCCGGCCTGCTCGGGGGAGAGGTATCGCAGGGTCCCCATGACATGCACACTGGCAGAGAGCTGCGGGTCAGAACCGACCGCCAGCGGCCTGGCCAAGCCGAAATCGAGGATGTGGGCGTTGCCGTCGTTGTCCACCAGGATGTTCTGGGGCTTGAGGTCGCGATGAACGATGCCGTGCTCGTGGGCGTAATGCATCGCTTCGCAGATGCCAATGTAGAGCTTGATGATCTGCTCGACGGAGGCGCATTGGTTTTGGACGTGCTCATCCAGACGCCGGCCGCGCACGTAATCCATGACGTAGAACTGCCGGCCGTCCTTGGTCAATTCGGCATGATAGATCGAGACGATGTTGGGATGGCGGAGTTGGGCGAGCATCTCGATTTCGCGCTGGAATCTGCGGCGTGAAGCCTTGTCGGCGAATTGGCCGTGAAGCAGAACTTTGATCGCCACCTTCCGCTTGGTGGTTTGCTGCACGGCTTGATAGACAATGCCCTGCCCCCCGCGGCTAATCTCCGCCACGATCTCGTAGCCTGGGAACAGGTCCGCCGGCGTCGGCATGACATCGCTCGGCGCCACGGGGAGCGGGCCTTGCGCAGGCTCCGGTGTGGTCGCCTCCGGGCGGTGGTCCCCCGGCGCTGACGTTGGCGCAGTCTTCGACAAGATGCTACTCCGACCGATCGCGGCGAATTGCCGGAAGTGATGGCGAAGGCGATGCAGCGCGTATTTGGCGCATCCGCCGCTCCAACCTATGAGTGTATCCGAAACGCCAAGGCCGTGTAAAGGCCAATTCTGGAACGGTTGCGACCCGTTCACCAGCGTCCTAACCTACCCATCGGAGGTCCTCCATGCCGCCGCTTATCGAGTGTGTCCCTAATTTTTCCGAAGGCCGCGATCGAGCCGTCATCAGGCTGATTACGGACCAGATCGAAACCGTCGAGGGCGTTCGGTTGCTGGATGTCGATCCGGGTCAGGCCACCCATCGCACGGTCGTGACGTTCGTCGGTCCGCCGGAGCCGGTCTGCGAGGCGGCGTTTCGCGCCGCCAAGAAGGCCGCCGAGTTGATCGATATGCGCAAGCACCAGGGCGCGCACCCGCGCTTTGGGGCGACGGACGTGTGCCCGCTCGTGCCGGTGTCCGAGATCACGATGGACGAGACAGTCGAGTACGCGCGGAAGCTCGGGCGGCGGATCGGCGAGGAACTGGGCATTTCGGTTTATCTGTACGAGTACGCGGCGACAAAGGCGGAGCGAAAAAACCTCGCGATGGTCCGCGCCGGCGAGTATGAGGGGTTGGCCGACAAGCTCGGACGCCCCGAGTGGAAGCCGGACTTCGGCCCGGCAAAGCTCAACGAACGAAGCGGCGCGACGGCGGTGGGGGCGCGCGATTTCCTCGTCGCCTACAACGTCAACTTGAATACGACGAGCGCCCGCCGGGCGAACGCCATCGCCTACGACATCCGCGAGAAGGGTCGCGTCAAGACGGTCGATGGCACTTCAAACGGCAAGCCCATGATCGACGACAAGGGCGAGAAGGTTCGGATTCCCGGCTCGCTCAAGTGCTGCAAGGCGATCGGGTGGTACATCGAGGAGTACGGCGTCGCGCAGATTTCGATCAATCTGACGAACCTCGGCGTGACGCCGATTCACGTCGCTTTCGACGAGTGTTGCAAAAAAGCGGAGGCCCGGGGCGTGCGCGTCACGGGCAGCGAGATCGTCGGGATGGTCCCGCTCTCGGCGATGCTGGAGGCGGGGCGATATTTTCTGCGGAAACAACGGCGATCGATCGGTGTGAGTGATAAGGAGCTGATCAAGATCGCGATCAAGAGCCTGGGCCTGAATGACCTGAGCCCGTTCAAGCCGGAAGAGAAGATCATCGAGTACGCCATCGCCGACCCATCGGCGAAGCGGCTGGTGGACCGGACGGTTGAGGGATTCGTCGAATTGACGGCGAGCGAGGCCCCTGCGCCGGGCGGCGGGAGCGTTTCGGCGTTGGTCGGTGCGATGGGGGCGGCGCTGGCGACGATGGTGGCGAACCTTTCGAGCCACAAGCGCGGATGGGACGAGCGGTGGGAGGAGTTTTCCAACTGGGCGGATCGCGGCAAGCGGCATTGGACGCGGTTGATGCAACTCGTGGATGAGGACACCGATGCGTTCAATGCGCTGATGACCGCCTTCGGGTTGCCGCAAGGCGGCGAGGCGGAGAAGGCGGCGCGCAAGGCCGCGATCCAGGCGGCCACGAAGCGGGCGATCGAAGTCCCGCTGGCGGTGATGGAGGAGGCCCTGGCGTCGATGGAAGTTATCCAGGCGATGGCCGAGCACGGCATGGAGGCGAGCGTCTCGGACGCGGGCGTGGCGGCGGCCTGTGCCCGTGCGGCGGTGATCGGAGCGCATCTCAACGTGAAGATCAACGCGAAGGGCTTGACGGACAAATCCGTTGCAGACGAATATCGTCGCCGCGCAGCCGAGATCGAAGCGAAGACGGTCGCCCGCGAGAGGGAGATTCTGAAAATCGTGGCCGGGAAGCTCTAAACGGGCCTTGTCTGGGCTCACGGGGTATCATATAATAGTATGATATTTATTTGAGAGGACCCGCCCATGATCCAGATGTCGGACATTCACCCGCTCACGGACTTCCTGCGGAATCACAAGGAGCATATCACGCGCCTCAAGAAGCGCGGTCGGCCTGAAGTCCTGACGATCAACGGCAAGGCGGAGGTCGTCGTCCAGGACGCGGAGGCGTATCAAAAGCTCTTGGAAACCGTGGAACGGGCCGAGACGATCGCGGGCATTCGCCGTGGGCTGGAGTCGATGAAACAGGGGAAGGGACGAACTCTTGAGGAGTTCGACAACTACATGCGAAAAAAGTACAACATTCCCCGTGAGCCATGACGTACCGGGTGATTCCCACTACCGCCGCCGATCGGGAACTTGAAGACGCCTATCAATACATTGCGAGCGATAATCCCACTGCGGCGGCGAAGTGGTACAACGGTTGCGTCGCCGCAATGAAGTCGCTTGCTGAGTTTCCGCATCGCTGCCCGCTTGCACCCGAGTGCGATGAATTCAATGAAGAGATTCGCCATCTGATCGTGGGCAATTATCGTATTCTATTCACTATTCAGGCGGATGAAGTACACGTGCTACACGTCCGCCACGCGGCCCGAAAGCGAATAGACCCGGACACCCACTAACGCCTTTGATTATGGTCCTTTCTCCTGCGCCTTGCCGGTCATGGGGACGAAACTGACGGGGGCGACGGAATCTTTCTTCAAGCTGCCGTCGTTCTCTTTACGCAGCAGGACCAACTCCTGGCCCGTCCATTGGGAGCCGACGGGGATGCACATTCGGCCGCCGGGGGCGAGTTG
>CAYMXF010000003.1:14001-16609 GCA_964393935.1 uncultured Planctomycetaceae bacterium | reverse complement strand
CGCCAGAAGCTGCGTCATCAGCGCGACGATGTAGGGCTGCGAGATGGTCTGGTCCCAGCCGATCGGCAGTGGACGGTCCTCATACGCGCTTCGTGCCATTTCGTCGGGGACGAACCAGTGCCGCGGCACGCTTCGCATCGTCTCCAGCACGCGCTCGTCGCGGATGTCGCGCGCGGCCATTTGCCGCTCAACCATCCGCTCGCGTTCGGCCTGCCGCTCACGACTACGCGGCAGGGTCCCGGGCTGAGTGGTCGATGGATAGGTCGTTACCCTGTTGGCCGCCGCCGGGCGGTTCGACGGCGTCTGCCGGCACTGCGGCCACGCGGGATGTACGATCGCCACCATAATTAGAATCACCCCCGATCGGCTGACAAAGAACAGGCTGTTTGGAATCGTCGCCACGGCTCTTACCCCCGCGAAAAAGTGAGAGAAAGGAGTCTCGCACCCGGGAGATTAAAGTGCACTCGCGGACGGTGCGAGAAGGGATTCTCGCACCAGGGGAGTTTAGCTCGCCACGGCCGTGGCGGGCTTGGCGCCATGTTCAATCGCCGTCGCCGCCTTGGCGTCCTGCATGTCCTTGTTCATCACATCGGAATAGATTTTTCCGTCACGGAAGAAGACGACGCGCTGGGTGTACAGCACGATGTCCGGCTCGTGGGTGACCAGCACGATGGTCAGTTTTTCCTCACGGTTGAGTTCCTGCAGGATTCGCATGATCTCGACGCCGGTGCCGCTGTCGAGGTTTCCCGTGGGTTCGTCGGCGAGCAGGAGCACCGGCCGCGTGACCAGGGCACGGGCGATGGCCACGCGCTGCTGCTGGCCGCCGGAGAGTTGATTGTTCTTGTGGTAGATTCGGTCGCTCAGCCCGACACGATCGAGCATCTCGACGGCGCGACGGCGCCGCTCGGAGCGCCGCAGAGCTTGATAGGTGAGCGGCATCGCCACGTTGTCCAGCACGGTCGTCCGCGATAGGAGATTGAAGCTTTGGAAGACGAAGCCGATCCGCCGGTTACGCAGCTTTGCCAATTCGCGCTTGTCGAGGAGCGTGATTTCTTGTCCGTCCAGTTGGTATCGCCCGCGGTCGCAACGGTCGAGACAGCCGAGCAGGTGCAAAAATGTCGATTTGCCCGACCCGCTAGGGCCCATGACGCCGACGAACTGCCCCCGAAATATCTCCAGGCTCACGCCGCGAACCGCGGGGACGTCAATTTCACCGATGTGATAGGTCTTGTGGATGTCGTGGACACGGATGAGCGGCCGGCCGTTTTGCCCAGGTTGATCGTCGTTCTGAATTGCTTGTGCGGTCATGCACGCCTCAACCGCGCGGCGGCCGCATGGACTGCATCGGGTTGGGGCGTCCCGGCTCGCGCCCTCGCCAACTCCGTTCGGTGATGACGGCGCTGCCTTCCGTGAGGTCGCCGGCGACCAGCTCGGTATAAGCGCCGTCCGACAGTCCGATCCGGACCTCGAGGGGCTTGGGATCGCTCTTGTTCATCACGTAGACCGTCGGGATTCGCGGTCCATTGCGCGCGCCTTGCGACGCGGACGCCGAATCCGGCGGATTGGGATTGAAGCGAAGCGCCGCATTGGGGATTCGCAAGACGTTGGCGACCTTCGCCACTTCGAAAGTGACGTTCGCGGTCATGCCGGGCCGGAGGGCGTAATCCTCGTTCTTCACTTCGATCAGCGTCACATAGGTGACGACGCCATCGACGATCGTGGCGTTATAGCGGATCTGCGAGATGGTCCCCGTGAAGGTGCGGCTCGGGTAGGCGTCCACGCGGAACGATGCCGGCCGGCCCTCGGCGATCAGGCCGATGTCGGACTCGGCGACGTTGGCGTTGACCTGCATGTGGGTCAGGTCGTTGGCGATGATGAAAAGCTCCGGGGCCTGGAGGGACGCCGCGACGGTCTGTCCGACGTCGATGTTCCGCGAGATGACGACGCCGTCGATGGGCGAGCGGATGATCGTGCGATCCAGGTCGACCTTGGTCGCATTGAGATTGGCCTGCGACGCCTCGATGCCGGCCTGCGCGGCGTGCCAGGCGGCTTGGGCCGCGTCCTCGGCCGCCTGGGCGACCAGATACTCGTTCTCGCTGGCGTTGTTTTTGTCCATGAGCGCCTGGATGCGCTTCCGCTCGCGCTGGGCGTCCTTGTAACGGACCCGCGCCTCTTCCTCCCGCGCCTTGGCCGTGAGGACCTCCGCCTTGGCCTGGTGGAAGGCCGTTTGAAATCGGTCCGGGTCGAGTTCCGCCAGGACAAAGCCCGCCGGCACCTTGGCGTTGAAGTCCGCGTACCATTTTGTGATTTTGCCGCTGACCTGCGAACCGACGATGACCTTCGTCACCGGCTCGATCGTTCCGGTCGCGGCCACCGTCTGCACGATTTGGCCGCGGTCCAACTTTTTCAGCACGAAGCTGTCGGCGGGTTTTTCCGCGATGAACTTGCTGTAGCCGACCCACCCGCCGGCGCCGAGGGCCACGAGGGCCAGGATGATTCCGACAACCTTCATGACGTATGTGAATTCCAAGAGCCTGGGTTCGGCCGCCGAACGCCGGCGACCGCTTCCCACCATCCCTAACACGACATTATAGTGCGAAATGCGGAA
>CAYMXF010000003.1:11505-13901 GCA_964393935.1 uncultured Planctomycetaceae bacterium | reverse complement strand
GTCCGCACGACGGAGATCGACTTCGACGTCGCCGGGCGCTACATCATCCTGGTGGACGACGTGCTCTATACCGGCCGGTCGGTCCGCGCGGCCCTGGCGGCGATCAGCGATCTGGGCCGACCGAAGGCGATTCGATTGGCGGTCCTGGTTGATCGTGGGGGGCGGGAATTGCCCATTCAACCGGACTTCGTCGGCGTGAAGACGAAGTCGGAGGCCGAGCATGTCACGGTCCGTTTGATCGGCGGCGACGGGGTCGATCGCGTGGAGGCGGCAGAATGAGCGGAGGCGGGAATCCCGCGGATCAGATTCGCCGCGCCGTCTCGGCCGCCGATGGGGCCGGAGCGCGCGAGGCAGTTGCCTGGCCCCATCGCAATCTGCTCGGCCTGGAGGACCTAACGGCCGAGGAGATCCGCACGATCCTGGAGACGGCGGATGCGTTTGAGGATGTGTCCACGCGTAGCGTCAAGAAGGTGCCGGCGCTACGCGGCCGGGTCGTGGTCAATCTGTTTTTCGAGGATTCGACGCGGACGCGCACGAGTTTCACACTCGCGGCGCAGCGGCTTTCCGCCGACGTGATCGACTTTACGGCCAAGAACAGCTCGGTGAGCAAGGGGGAAACGCTTCGCGATACGGTTCGCAACATCGAGGCGATGGGCGTCGATCTGATCGTTTGCCGTCATCCCGCCGCCGGCGCGCCGCACCTGGTCGCCAAGAACGTCAAATGCTGCGTGATCAACGCGGGGGACGGGCGACACGAACACCCGACGCAGGGTCTTTTGGACATCTTCACCATCCGCCAGGCCAAGGGCCGCATCGACGGGCTCAAAGTCGCCATCGTCGGCGACGTGGCCAACTCGCGCGTCGCGCGTTCGAATCTCTACGGGCTTATCAAGCTTGGCGCTCAAGTGACGCTGGTGGGCCCGACGACGCTGGTGCCGCGGACTTTTACGCAGCTCGGCGCGAGGATTTGCCACGACTTCGATTCGGTGATCGGCGAATTCGACGTGATTAACATGCTGCGGGTTCAGAGCGAGCGGATCGCTTCGAACGTTTTCCCGAGTTTGCAGGAGTATTCGCGGCTCTTCGGCCTGACGACGGAGCGGATGAAGCGGGCCAAGCCCGACGTCCTGGTGATGCACCCCGGCCCGATCAACCGCGGGATCGAGATGTCGGCCGACGTGGCCGACGGGCAGCAGAGCGCGGTGCTGCGGCAGGTGACGAACGGCCTGGCCGTGCGGATGGCGGTGATGTTCTTGTGCAAACAAGCGGCGGAGGGGGCGTGATACTGCGCCTGTAATTAGCGACCAAGTTCGACGTGGTAACGATCATGTCCGCGTCCAATCCTCGACTTGAAGCCCGTCAATTCCACCGAAATCGGTGTCGCGGCTTACCAGCGTGGCGCCGGAAGTGATCGTTGTTGTGGCAATCCAGAGGTCGTTCTCGTCCAGCGTCAGTCCCGCCTGCTCTCGTTCGATTTTGACGCGGGCGTAAACATCTCCTGCTTCCGCCGGAACGGGGAGCGTTTCAAAAACCGCAAACAGGTGCAATGCCTTGGACTCCAGAGCACTTCGCTTTTTACCTGCAGGGAGCCGTGCGATTCCGTAGGCGATTTCGCCTCGGACGATGGAGCAAATCGCGACGCGATCGCTCGAAGTCAGAGCCTCAAGACGCTCGACGACTTTCGGATGCTCGCGCATCAGGTCGCTGAACGCGTTTGAATCGAGGATGTACAGCATCACTGATTGCCGTTGTCGAACGCCCCGTTGAATTTGACGGGGAGTCGACCCGCGTGGATCGCCTGTTCCAATTCATCCACGTCGGATGGATCGAGATGCGGGGGACTTCGCAGGGCTTTGAGGATGTTTGCCGCCGAGCCGTTTACACGTTGTACAGATGCTTCGACCGAGACAGACAAAGGCTGGCCATCCGGGAAAGGCAACTGCTCATCGAGTTCGATGGTCCGTCCTTTGGCGATGCCTCTGTAGGTCATGATTCTCAATCTCCGTCGGCAACCCCTAGACGGGATCGTCGTCATTTAATTATATCGACCGATCTGGTCGCAGCCAATCGTTTCCGTACTCATGATTGCCTAATAACCGTCAAGGGTCTCGTGCCGTCGTTAGCGCCTGACGATTGATCGCTATTGCCGTTAAGATAGTTTTCATGCAGCCTGACCTGATCATCAAGAACGGCCGTGTGATCGACCCTTCTCAAGGATTCGACAAAATTGCCGACGTTGTTATCGCCGGCGGCAAGATCGCCGCTGTTATCCCTACCGACGCTTCCGTCGAATCCGCAATCCGCAATCCGCAATCCGCAGTCCCTCAAGCCTCAAGCCTCAAGTCTCAAGCCTACGAAACCATCGACGCCTCCGGCAAGATCGTCTGCCCGGGGCT
>CAYMXF010000003.1:0-11405 GCA_964393935.1 uncultured Planctomycetaceae bacterium | reverse complement strand
GGCCTTCAGCGACGACGGTGACGGCGTCGCCGACCCGGCGGTCATGTACCGCGCTCTTCAGTACGCGACGATGTTCAACCGACCGATCATTCAGCATTGCGAGGACGCGGACCTTGCCGCGGGCGGGTGCATGAACGCGGGGCTCACCGCCACGCGACTGGGGCTGCCCGGCTCGCCGGCGATCGCCGAGGAGATGATGATCCAGCGCGATCTATTGCTTGCGCAGGAGACGATGGCGCGCTATCACGTCGCGCACATCTCCACGGCCGGCAGCGTCGAGCGCGTCCGCCAGGCCAAGCGCCAGGGCGTCGCCGTCACGACCGAGGTCTGCCCGCATCACTTGTTGCTGACGGAGGAGAGCGTTCTGGGGTATGATACGAATTACAAGATGAACCCGCCGCTTCGCAGCCGGCGCGACGTGGAGGCGTGCATCGCGGGCGTCGTCGATGGGACGATCGACAGCCTGGTGACGGATCATGCCCCCCACGGCCGCGAGGAGAAGGAGCAGGATTTTCAGAACGCGCCGTTTGGGATCGTCGGCTTGGAGGTCGCGCTGGGGCTTTTCATCAAGGGACTCGTCGCGTCGGGGCACTTGGACTGGCCGGAGCTGATCCGCCGCATGAGTACAAACCCGGCTCGAATACTGGGTCTTCCCAAGGGGACGCTCAAAGTCGGGGCCGACGCGGACGTGACGATCATCGACCCAAATCTGACGTGGATTGTCGAGACGGAAGCGTTTCGCTCTAACAGCCGAAATTGCCCCTACGAGGGCCTGGAACTCACAGGCCGAGCCACCCATACGCTCGTAGGGGGAATCCCTCGGTTCGTCCTGGCCGGCGAGCCGGCGGTTGTGCCCGTCTAAGGCTTTTCGTGCCGAAATGCACAATCCGGTCGGGATTAGCTCGTTTTTTGGCGCAAGATTAGCAATTCTCCGGGTAAGGCTTTTTGGTATAGCAAGAGGGCTTGATCTGGGTTCCTACCCATTTCTCGCCCTTGGACAGGGGTTGCACAAGGTACTAGGAATAATCCGCATGGCGATTACCTATTGACGCGCCATGGATGTATGGTACACTTTTGATTACTTGTCAAGACTCGTTGTCCTTCATCCAAGGCGCGGTCAAGATGGCGGTCGGTCAGGTCGCCCGTGATTCTTAGAAAACGGTGACCTGATACGGATCAGGGGAGTAGGAACGGAAGCCTCACAGGCGCTGGCCCCGGCCGGGCTCCTGTCCCGCAAGGCGCCAACGTCTGTTCGAAAGGTGTTGTACCTCACAGGGCAATGGCCCTGTGTCCGTCGTTGCGTCGTGGCGCAGCGATGCCCTGACGTAGCCTCGTGTAAGGAGACCCACATGCTCGCCGATCTACCCACCCCCATCCCCGTCGGCCCCGCCCACCTCACCGATCCACCCTTATTTGATCGTTGGGGAATCTCAACTCGTCGCGGCGACCGGTTCGATAAGCGCGATTATGACCGCAAGCACGCCCAGTGCGATTTGTGGCTTATCGATGTGTCGTCGCAGTCGATCCTGCGATGCAAGACCAACAATGTCTCCGACGCAGGTTTGCACGCCGTCGCGCCGGTCGGCTTCGGCCTGGCCGTCGGTCAGCGGTATGAAGTCCGGCTCGCCCCGCCGAACACGACGCCGCGTCCGCTGTCCGAGCAGTGGGCTAAGTCGCTTGGATATGCGACCGTTGTGCGCACGGAGATTCGCGTAGACGACGAGAAGCCGGACCACCACGTCGGCTTCGCCGTCCGGTTCGATGTGCCGCAGCTTTTGCCGATCCGCTAAGCGCACGATCGCGCCTTCAACAAGTCTTATTCCGCCAGTAGAGATGCCCCGGTCATTTCCGTCGGTTGTTTGATTCCACCCATTGCGAGCAGCGTCGGAGCGATGTCCGCCAGTCGGCCGCCTTCGCGCAAGTGGCGGCGTTTGAAGCGGTCGTCCACCACGATGAGATCGACGTTGTAAGTCGTGTGCGCCGTGTGCGGGCCGCCGGTGGCGGGGTCGATCATTTGTTCACAGTTGCCGTGGTCGGCGGTCACGATCGCCGCGCCGCCTTTGGCCAGGACGGCTTCGACGACTTTGCCGACGCATTCATCGACGACTTCGACCGCTTTGATCGCCGCTTGCAAGTTACCGGTGTGGCCGACCATGTCGCCGTTGGCGTAGTTCAGGATGAAAAGGTCGTATTGGTCGGAGGCGATCCGCCGAAGCATTTCATCCGTCACGCGGTAGGCCGACATCTCCGGCTTCTGGTCGTACGTGGTCACGTCGCGCGGGCTGGGCACGATCTGCCGCTCCTCGCCGGGGAACGGTTCGTCGCGATAGTCGTTAAAGAAGAACGTGACGTGAGGGTACTTCTCCGTCTCGGCGCAGCGGAATTGCTTTAGGCCCAGATCGGCAGCGTAGGCCCCGAGAATGTTCCGCATTTTTTCCGGCCGCGCGAACGCGAGCTTGACCGGCAGGCCCGTCTCGTACTCGCACATCGTGCAGTAGTAGAGGTTCTCGATCTTCGGCCCGCGATCGAAGCCCATTTTCTTGACCGAGCCGTCTTTATCTTTGGCTTCGTAGGGGAACTGGTCGAGGACGAATGCCTTGACGATCTCCCTCGGCCGGTCACCGCGGAAGTTGAAGAAGATCACGGCGTCGCCATCTCGGATCGGCCGCGGCTCCCCGACGACCGTCGCCTCGATGAATTCGTCACCGGCTCGGTTCGGCTCGGTGGGGTGCGCGTAGTATCTTGTGAACGCCTCCTCGGCGCTGCTTACACGAGTTCCTTCACCACGAGTCAGCAACCTGAATGCCTTTTCCACGCGATCCCAGCGATTGTCGCGGTCCATCGCGTAGTAGCGGCCAATGACGGTGGTCACGCGACCCACGCCGATTTCGCGCATCTTCTCCTCGACCCGGCGAATGGATTGCACCCCCGAGGTCGGCGGCGAGTCTCGACCGTCGCCGAAGGCATGAAAGAGCACGCGCGAACCGTCCAGCCCGCCGCGCTTCGCCAATTCAAGAATCGCAAAGAGGTGATCGAGGGCGGAGTGAACGCCCGCGTCGCTGCACAGGCCCATGATGTGCAGCGCGCCGCCGGTCTTCTTGCAATGCTCGACCGCGCCCGTCAGCCCCTTATTACGATAGAACGACCCGTCGCGGATCGCCCGAGTGATTCGCAACTGTTCTTGATCGACGATCCTCCCCGCGCCGATGTTCTGGTGTCCCACTTCGCTGTTGCCCATGACGCCTTTGGGCAGGCCGACGTCCTCGCCGCTGGTATGAACCTGCACCCACGGGTAATTCGCCACCAATCGGTCGTTCACCGGCGTTCGTGCGAGGTGTACGGCGTTGGCGTGGTTCCACTCGGGATAGGGGTTGTGTCCCCATCCGTCGCGGACGATCAGGAGTAGCGGCCGCCTGGCAAGTTGCGTCATCGTCAAAACCCTTCAATCGCCTCATTCTAGCTGCGCCGACGCTTACATAGAACTGGCCGGTGCGTCGTCGGGTTTTGGCGTCTTTCGTGGGCAAAGACAACCTCCCTCCACGATGCTATGCTGGGTCTTTTGGAGCGGAGTTCTGTGCCAGAAACCTCGCCCGACGCCTCATTTTTTCGCCGGATCAAGACGTTTCTGATCGGCGGCGCTCGCAGCCCCCACGACCGTGATATCTTCCACAGTCTTGCGCTCACGGCTTTCCTGGCCTGGGTGGGTCTCGGCTCCGACGGTCTCTCCTCCTCCTGCTACGGTCCCGAGGAAGCGTTTTTGGCCCTCGGCCAGCACAAGTTCCTCGCCCTATTTGTCGCCCTGGCTTCCGCGATCACGATCTTCGTGATCAGTGCGAGCTACTCGCAGATCATCGAGGCCTTCCCTTCCGGCGGCGGCGGCTATGTCGTCGCGAGCAAGCTGCTTTCGCCGACGGTCGGCATGGTCGCCGGCTGTGCGCTTCTCATCGACTACGTCCTAACCATCTCGATCTCCATCGCCAGCGGCGCGGACGCCCTTTTTTCTTTCGTTCCGGGAGTGTGGCTTTCCTACAAGTTCAGTTTCATCGTCGCCAGTCTGTTCGTTTTGATTCTGATGAACCTTCGGGGCGTCAAAGAATCGGTCGTCCCCCTGGTGCCGATCTTTTTTATCTTTCTGGCCACCCACGCGTTCGCGATCCTTTACTCCATCTTGACGCATGCGCTGGACTTTCCCGCCCTGGCGCGTTCGACGGTCGCCGACCTTCGCATCACTCACACCGAACTAGGTCTCTGGGGCATGATCGTCCTCATGCTCCGCGCCTACAGCATGGGCGCGGGCACTTACACCGGAATCGAGGCGGTCAGTAACGGCCTGACGCTCCTGCGGGAGCCGCGCGTCCCGACGGCCAAGCGCACCATGCGTTACATGGCCCTTTCCCTGGCCCTCACAGCGGCGGGGCTTATGCTCGCGTATCTATTCTTCCGGCTGGAGCCCCAGGAAGGAAAGACCCTCAACGCCGTTCTCATGGGGCGGATCACGGCCCACTGGAACCCCAGCGCCGCGTGGATTTTCCTGGTCGTCACGCTGGTGTCCGAGGCGGTACTACTGGTCATCGCCGCCCAGACCGGCATCCTGGGAGGTCCGCGGGTCCTGGCCAACATGGCGGTGGACCGCTGGTTCCCCACCAAGTTCGCGACGCTCAGTGACCGCTTGGTCACACAAAACGGAATCGTGCTCATGGGCGCGGCCGCGTTCGCCACCATCTGGCTGTCCGGCGGATCGGTGCGCGTGCTCGTCGTGCTTTACAGCATCAACGTCTTCATCACGTTCGTGCTGTCGCAGCTCGGCATGGTGCGACACTGGCTCCAGGTCCGCCACTCCGACCCGCGATGGTTTGGCAAGTTCCTCATTAACGGCAGTTCGTTCGTCTTGACGGCCTTGATCCTCGTCGCGGTCGTCATCCTCAAGTTCCACGAAGGCGCGTGGGTGACCATCGCGATCACCGGGGCGCTGATCGTCGTCGCCCTGCTCATTCACCGTCACTATCGCCAGACCCTGCGCCTGCTTGGGCGGCTTGACGACCTGATGGCCACGTCCGCATCCACCGCGAACGATAGGGAGAATCCGCCGAGCGTTCCGGCCTTTGATCCGGAGAGCAAGACCGCCGTCATCCTGGTCAACGGTTTCAACGGCCTGGGCCTGCACACGCTGCTAAATGTCGTTCGGCTCTTCGGAAACCATTTCAAGAACTTCGTGTTCGTGCAGGTCGGCGTGGTGGATGCCGGCAACTTCAAAGGCGTCGATGAAATCGATCACCTCAAGGCGAAGATGGAGTCAGACCTGGATTGCTATGTGCGCTTCGTCAGCAAGCAAGGCTATTTCGGCAAAGGGGTTTGCTCGCTCGGAACGGAAGTGATCGGCGAGGTCAGTGCCCTGGCCCCCAAGATCGTCGAGGAGTTTCCCGGCGCGGTCTTCTTCGGCGGACAACTCGTTTTCGCCCGCGAGTCGTTCATCACCCGCTGGCTGCACAACTACGTCGTCTTCGCCATCCAGCGGCAACTTTACCCCGAAGGCATACCGTTCGTGATCCTGCCGATTCGGGTGTGAATCCTACGATGATTGGGCTCGCCCTTTTCGCGTCCTTGCGAACTTAATGCTCGACGATCAGTAGTTGCCTGCGTTTCTTGACACGCATCGGCCTCGCGAGCGTTTGCTCCATCGACTCGACGGAAGCGGCTCCGAAAATACGATGCCCGCAAATCCGACAAACGAACGCCGGCACGCCTTCAAAGAGAACATGCTTGTTTCCTCGGCGGCGATAAACGCGAACATTGGATTTGCGCAACCGCCCCCGGCAGTATTCACATCGCTTGGCGTCCCGTTTATTACTTGATTTCATATGCGGTAACACTACGCGAGAATCGCGGATTCTTCAATGTTGCAACGATCCTCATGAGGCGTCCATCAATGCTTCTTCCTTCAATTTCGTACTTACGAGCCCGCTTCCACGATCGCCGTAGTTTCCCGACCGCCAGGCAAGCGATGAGATCATGAGGCGTAAAATCGTCTTCATCCATCGATTCCAATGCGTGATCCGTCATCTCATATTCGTGCCGCAGCAGCAGATCGAGCAGTTTGGCCGTGATTTCCACGCGTCAGCTCCGCTTTTCACTTTCAGCGAGCCGCGGCGGCGATCGCTCCACGAGATGCTTGCGGAAATGTTGCACGATCCGTTCGTAGAGCCGCATCGTGACGACCGGCTCGGGCACCATGTGCGTGAAGCCCGGCAGGACGAGTAGATCGTACGGCCGACCTGCGCGGAAGAGGGCCTCGGACATCTTAAGCGTGTGCGTGAAGTAGACGTTGTCGTCCGTCGTCCCGTGGATGAGCAGCAGCGGGCGGCGGAGGCGGCCGGCGTAGGTCAGGGCGTTGCAGGCGCGATAGCCTTCCGAGTTGTCCTTGGGCGCGCCCATGTAGCGTTCGGTGTAAAACGTGTCGTAGTCCTCCCAATCGATGACCGGCGCGCCGGCGACGGCCGCGTGAAAAATGTCGGGCCTGCGCAAGACGGCCATGGTCGAGAAGTATCCGCCGAAAGACCACCCGTAGATCCCGACGCGCGAGAGGTCCAATTCGCCGTACGATCGTCCGAGGGCCGTCAGCGCCGCCGCCTGGTCTTCGAGCGGCGCGTCGATCAGGTTCCACGAGGTCGCGCGCTCCCAGGCCCGGCCGCGGCGCGGCGTTCCGCGTCCGTCGATCGAGACGACGATGAAGCCCTGGTCCGCGATCCACTGCTGGCGCAGATAGGACCTTGTCGCGGAGGTGACGACGTTGACGTGCGGGCCGCCATAGACGGAGACGATGACGGGGTATTTTCGGGAGCGATCAAACTTCTGAGGGCGGATGATCGCCGCGTGGAATTTGCGGCCGTCCGCGCTGACCGTCGTCCATTCAACTTTCGGCGTAAACGGCGGCGTCTCCGCGACCGAGGGCAGTTCCCCGCGTACCATCATGTCGCGGCCATGCACGATCTGGCGGGAACTTCCATCCGGCAGGGACGCGCTTTCCACCCATGCGTTGCCGTCCTTCGAGAATTTGCCCGAGTGGCTGCCGGGCTCCTGCGTCAATCCGACGACTTCCGCCTTATCGACCGAGATTCGATATAAGTGCGATTGCGTCGGGTCGGCGCTGCCCTGCACGACGAACTCGCGGCGCGCTTGATCGACCGCGACGACGCCGTAGAGGTTTGCCTCCGGGAGCTTGAAAGTTCGCTTCAACGCGCCGTCTCGTCCGCGCAGCTCTACCTCCCACTGCCCCGACCGCTCCGTCGTCCATAGGAAATCCTTCCCGTCGGACAGCCATCGCGGCATGTCCGAGTCGAGATTCAACCAGGCGGGATCGGTCTCGCGAAGGAGCTGCGTGGTCTTGCCGGTCAGGTGATCGACGAGGTAGAGCACGCCTTCGCGCTGATCGCGCGTCTGCACGTAGATCGTCAGCGGCGAATCCTTGCCCCATTGCACCGTCGCCATGTATGGATACTTCTCGCGGTCCCAGTCGATCCAGCGCGTCTCGCCGCCGGTGACGGAGATGATCCCCAGCCGCACTTTGGCGTTGGTCCGGCCCGCACGGGGATAGCGCCAACCATTCGGCGAAGCCTCGGGGTTTCGCGCATCGGCGATGAAGAGCTTCTCCACCTCGCGTTGATCGGACTCTTCATAGGCCAACCACTGGGAGTCGCCGCTCCACCAGTAGCCGGAGTGTCGGTCCATTTCTTCCTGCGCGACGAACTCGGCGACGCCGTGGCTGACGTCCTGCGTGCCGCCCGTGGTAAGCGCGTGCTCCTGTTTCGTGGCGACGTCGGTGACGTACAGGTCGTAGCCTCGGATGCACGAGACGAACTTGCCGTCGGGTGAAAAGCGGGCATCCATCGCCGGGCCCGCCGGGCTTTCGAGGAGCGGCGTCCACTGACCGTCCGAACGGTTGACGACGTAGAGCCGACCGCTCAGGCCGGTCAGGATTTTCTCGCCGTCTTCCGAGAGGCTGTACCAGGTGATGCCCTTGCCGATCTCGCGCAATCGTTCTCGCCGCGCTTTTTCCTCGGCGGTGAGATGTTCTTGCGAACCTTGGAGCAGGTCGTCGGCTCGGAGGAGGCCGCGGACCTCGCCGGTCGCCGTTTTGAACTCGTAAAGGTTGCGAATGATGTCCCGCGGGCCGCTTCGCAGGAAGAGAACTGCGTCGCCCTTGGGCGTCAATTCGATCCCGGTCGGCTGGCCCGCGGAGTAGCCCCAGGTCTCGGCGTAGTCTCTGAGAAAGCCGGTATCAATGGCGGCGGTCGTTCGATCCGGGGTTTTGCACCCGATGGATGAGTGACAGAAAAACAGCGCTACGAGGGTCCAACCCCCGAACCGGATTCGTGACAAGTGAACGCTCCTATGCCCGGAGCCACGATAGGGAATCCCGAATCGGGTCGCAAGCCGCAAGAAATAGGCCGCGGACCTTGGTGTTAGTGACCGATGGGAGAGAGCCGCACGGTGTTGGAGGACGGGTCGAGCCCTGCTCCAAAGGCGTTCACGCTTTGGCTGGCGGGCCCGACGATGCCCGACGCGCTGGTCAGGTTCAGGCCCGTCCCGACCGTATCAGCCACGTTTTGAACGCAGGAGAGGGACCCAAAGACCCATCCGGCCGCGACGGCTGCGGTCAGCCGCATAGACCTTCCTATTCGACGGCGAGTCATAGCGAGGACTCCATTAGAGATGGGGATGAGCACTTCCACTCGTATGCCCGATTCCCTTCGGACCCTTTGACCGTACCGGCTAAGGTCTTACCGGAGTGATCGTAGGCTGTCAACCGTAAACTTTAACTATATATTTATCAATGCTTTATGTTAGCCGCAGTCGATATCCATGCGTAATGTCGATGCTCTCCATAATTCTTTACTGAGTAGGTAGTTATCGGTCGATAGCGAGCGTCGATGGACCTCGGTCTTGGACCGGGGACCGACGGGTTGCTAGACTCGGGAGCAGGGCGACGAACGGTATTGCATCGTCACAGTGGTCCATGATCGGTAAGGAGACTCAATGAGTGGCAAGGAGAACTCCCCGGGTAAGGGACCGGACGGCTTTGATAGGCACTTTGATCGGCAGCGCGAGGCCAAGAAGCGGTTCGAGGCCGGTTTGCCGGGGGAGGATGATCCACCGTTGCCCCCGCCGGTCGAGCCCATCAAGAACGCCAAGCAGGAACCGAAGCGAAACGATCCATGCCCCTGCGGGAGCGGGAAGAAGTACAAGCAGTGCTGCCTGAAGAAGGCATGATTGGTGATTCCGCGAACCTCCCAACCAGTCGACCGGCCCCGCTTCTTATTTTGACTTTTCGGCGTTTCCCCCACCGGTATCATTGCCCTGATGCCTTTCCGATGGCTGGACCTTCTCTACCTACCGCTGGCCGTCGGCTATCTGCCGTTCCTCCTCTATCAGATGATCGCGCTCAAGAAGAACCGCCGCGGGTGGGCGGAGCGGTTCGGCGCCGTCGCTCCCCGGATGGGCGAGCGGCCTTGTGTCTGGGTACACGCAGTTTCGCTCGGCGAGGTGAACGCCACGCGGTCGCTCGTCGATGAGATCGCCCGGCGCCTGCCGGATCACGAGATCGTGATCTCCACGACGACCGATACGGGCTACGCCGCCGCGCGACGCCAATACCCCGATCGGCCGGCCTTTCGGTATCCGTTGGATTTTACCTTTGCTATCGAGCGAGTGTTTCGCCGGATTCGGCCCGCCGCGATCGTGCTCATGGAGCTGGAGGTCTGGCCGAACCTTCTCAGCCTTGCACAGCGGCGCGGGATCCCCGTCTGTGTCGTCAACGGCCGCGTGACCGAGGAGAAGTCGATGCGGCGGTATCGATGGCCGGTCGTGCGGAGCTTGGCGCGGCGAATGTTCGGCAGGCTCGCCGTCGTCGCCGCGCAGGACGAGATCTATGCCGAGCGGTTCGTCGAACTCGGCGTGCCGAGCGACCGCGTTCACGTCACCGGCTCGATGAAATACGACACGGCGCTCGTGGCCGACGAAATCCCCGGCGCGGACGCGCTGGCCGCCGCGATGGGGATTATCAGCAAACAGCCGCTGATCGTCGCCGGTTCGACGGGGCCGGATGAAGAGGGCTTGCTCTTGGACGCCTATCGCTCGCTTGTTTCGGAGAAGCCGGGTGTGCAACTGGCCATCATCCCCCGCAAGCCCGAGCGGTTCGACGACATCGCCCGATTGATCGAGTCGCGCGGCTTCACCTGCATTCGTCGGAGCGAGCGGCTTGATGGCGCTTCCATTCCGCATTCCGCATTCCCAATTCCGCATTCGACTGTTTTTCTCGGCGACACGATGGGCGAGCTGCGCAAGTTCTACAGCCTGGCGAGCGTCGTCTTCGTCGGCCGGACGCTCGTGCCGCTGGGCGGAAGCGACCTGATGGAGGTCGCCGCGCTGGGCAAGGCGATGTGTTTCGGCCCGCACGTCGGGAACTTCGCCGACGTAGCCAGCAAGCTGCTGTCCTCCGGCGGAGCGGTGCAGATGCGCTCGGCCGACGATCTGCTGCCGACGTTTCGAGATCTGCTGGCCGATCACGCGCGTGCCGGGGAATTGGGCCGCCGTGCCCGCGAAGTGGTCCAACAAAACCTGGGCGCGACGAAGCGGACGGTGGATTTGCTGGTGGATTGCCTTGGGTGCTAATGCGGTTTTCAAACATCTAACCCCTCGGGGCTAGGGACGGCGGCCGCTACGAATCCGAACACAGCCGAGCGCGGCTGTTCCACATGCCGCTACCGATTCGCCTCGACGTGGGCGATGAGCTTGTAGACGAGCTTGGCGGCGAGGAATTCGGTTTGGGCGCTGCCGGGGAGGGGGAGGACTTCGACGATGTCGGCGGCGACGATGCGGCGATCGATGGCCACGGCCTGCAAAAGATCATTGACCTGATACCAATCCATCCCGCCGGGTTCGGGGGTGCCGGTGCCGGGGGCGTAGGCCGGATCGAATGCGTCGATGTCGATCGTGACGTATACGTTTTCGGTGAGCGACTCGACGGCGCGTTCGATCCAGTCGGCGTCCTCATGGGTCTGTTGTGCGGAGATCGGCCGGATGGAGTGGCGCTTCATGAAGCGATGTTCCTCGGCGCTGTAGTTGCGGATGCCGACGGGGACGACGGGCACGCGCAGGTCCCAGACGCGGCGCATGGCTGAGGCGTGGCTGTAGGGCGTGCCTTCGTAGCTGTCGCGGAGGTCGGCGTGGGCGTCGATCTGGAGGACGCTGAGCTTTTTGTATTTCGCGCGGACGGCACGGACCAGACCGCTGGTGATGGAGTGTTCGCCGCCGAGGCCGATCAAAAACTTGCCGTCGCGGACGACCTTTCGCGCCGCGGCGTACACGGCTTCGTGCATTTCGCGCGGGCCGGCCATTTCGGGGGCGAC
>CAYMXF010000002.1:26553-41862 GCA_964393935.1 uncultured Planctomycetaceae bacterium | reverse complement strand
TTGGGGTCGCCCTTGTAGCGGACGACCCCTGCGCCGCTGACGGAAGCCTTGAGCTTCTCAGTTGCGTGGACGTCCGCTTTGCCGGCCCCGCTGAGGTCGGCGATGACCTCACGAGCGACCAGATCGTCCGCCTCGACGTTGCCGGCCCCGGAGAGGGATAACTCGAATCGGCCGGTCCGGCCGGTCGCCTTGATTAACCCCGCCCCGCTTAAGTCGATCTTGAAGGCTTCGTTCTTGACGCCCGTCACGATCGCCTTCGTCGCCCCGCTGCAATCGAGTAGTTTGACGTCCGCCGCATTGACTTTGAACACCAAGCTGGTCTTTGGGTTGATCGACTTCTCCGGCTCGATCTTCAGGCGAGTTCCCCGCACCGTCGTGCGAATCAAGGGCAGGAGATTATCGTCACCGGTGATGGTCAGCGGCGAAGGCTTACCTACCGTGATTTCCAGCCGCCCGGCTCCAACGAACTCGACCTCGTCAAACGTCCCCACGTCCCGCGTCTCGGTCTTGGCGACGCCGCTGCCGGGGACGCCACCTCCGATATACCGACAGCCTACGCAGACCAGAACCGCGAGAAGGCAGATGCTGAATAGTTGAATCATGATGACGCCTCCTCCTTTCTTAACGACGGCAGTTGCACCGTCCTCACGGACAGGATCGGCTCGGAGCGTTTCAATTCGTCCAAAACGGCCGGGGGCACCGTCCCGTCGATCTTGAGGAGCATCAGCGCCGTCTTGGCCCGCCGAGAGAGCGTCAGGTTCGCTATGTTGATCTGATGATTGCCGAAGAGCGTTCCGACGAGGCCGATCACACCGGGGCGATCGTCGTTGAAGATCAGCACCAGCAGGCCCTCGGGCACCATTTCCATTCGATAGCCGTCGATGGCCAGAATGCGCGGGACGCCGTCAAGAAAGACCGCCCCTTCGACGTGGTGGACCTCGCCGCGGCGCTCGATCTTGAGGGTGACGATTTCGAAGAACTCCCGCTTCGTCGAATGCGCGGCATGATGAACGCCGATCCCGCGCTGTTGGGCGAAACTGTGCGCATTGACGAGGTTCAGCCTGCCTTCGATGTGCGGGCTCATCAATTCGGCGACCGCTTGCAGCGCCAACGTCGGGCACAATGCCGTGATCGCCTCGCCACCGTAGGTCATGACGTCGACGCGGTCGAGCCCACCGCCACAGAGCGGCGCGAGGATCGCAGCCATTCGGCCGGTCAGGTCCAGATAGGCCCGATCGCGCACGGAGAGATGCGCCGGCAGTCCGGCGACGTTGACCGCGCCGCGGATGACGCCGTTTTGAAGGAAGTCGAGCAGCGATTCGACCGCTTCGGTGGAGACCGCGGTCTGGGCCTCTTCCGTTGACGCGCCCAAGTGCGGGGTCAGCACAATGTTTTTGCAGGAGAGCAGCGGATTGTCCTTCGGCGGTTCCGTGGAGAAGACGTCCACCGCCGCGCCGGCCAGCCGTCCGGCGTTGAGCGCCTCGGCCAGCGCCGCTTCATCCGCGAGCCCGCCGCGGGCACAATTGATCACGATGGCGGACTTTTTCATCCGGGCGAGTTGGGCGGCACCGACCATCCCTTTGCTCTCCGGCGTCATCGCCGCGTGAAACGTGAGGCAATCGATCTGCGGCAATAGTTCGTCCAACGTGCGGACGACCTGCACGCGGCCTTCCATCGCCGTATCCGTGCTGAGCAACGGGTCATATGCCAATACTTTCATCTTCAAGCCGATGGCCCGCTCGGCGACGGCGCGGCCGACACGCCCGAGCCCAACGATACCCAAGACCTTGCCGGCCGCCTGCTTGCCGACGAATTTTTTTCGTTCCCAACCGCCGCCGACGACGTGGGCATGGGCTTGAGGTAAGTTGCGCAGAACGGCGAGCATCATGGCGATGGTGTGCTCGGCGGTCGAGATGGTGTTGGCGTCCGGCGTGTTGATGACGAGTACGCCCGCCGCCGTGGCGGCCGCGACATCCACATTGTCCACGCCGACGCCCGCTCGTGCGATGACTTTGAGCCGTCCCGGCTTGGCCAGGATGTTGGCGCCGACCTGAACGCTCGATCGAATGATCATCCCGTCGTATTCGCCGACGATATTGGCCAGCTCCTCGGCGGCCAGTCCCGTGCGGACGTCGGCGGTGAAGCCTGACGCCTCGCGCAATCGGGCGAGTCCTTCTTCGGCGATCGTGTCTGCGACGAGAATCTTGTGCATATCCAACCAACCTGTAGGGCGTGCTTTGCGCTGCTTGTTCTCCGGCGGGCTGAGCCCGCCCTACGGGGTCAATTCAGCGATTTGACGTCGACCTGGATCACCAAATCCTTCATCGCGGCGATGGACTGAAGCACGGACTCGGGGATCGGCTGATGAAGACGGATGGCGGCGACGGCCGTCTTTCCGCCCCGAAACGGCGTATTCGTCATTTCACCGACGTTGATGTTGGCGCGGCGGAGCTGGTCGAACACCGCCGCCAGGACGCCGACCTTGTCGTAGTGCCGCACGACGAGCTGGCAACATGCCGGCGCTTGCGTCTCGATGTTCAGACAATTGGGCACCTGGCCCGTCGCGGCGAAGGTTCGGACGATGCGAATCGTCTCGGCGGCGATGGCGTTCTGTGCCTGGTCCGTCGAGGCGCCGATGTGGTGCGTGCCGTACACGACGCCGGATTCCATGATCGCCGTCTTGAACGACGCCTGGCCGGATTCCGGCTCGTCGGGATAGACATCCAGGCCGACGCGAATGCCGCGCTCGCGGACCGCCTTTTCCAACGCGACGTAGTCGACCACTTCGGCCCGCGACGTATTGATGAAATAGCTGCCCGGCTGGAGCCGATCCAGTACCGACGCGTCGATGATCTTCCGAGTATCCGGTGTCATCGCCACGTGGACGCTCAAGATGTCGCAGTTCGCCGCGACTTGCCCCGGCGTTTCGCATCGGACGACCGACATCTCGTCCGCCTGTTCCGGCGTGAGAGAACGGCTCCAGGCGATCACTTTCATCTCGAAGGCCAACGCCCGTTGTACCACCAACCGGCCGATTTGTCCCAGTCCGACGATTCCAAGCGTCCGTCCCTTGAGCCCGCGGGCCTGGGAATACTCCTTCTTGTTCCACCGTCCCTGCCGCAGGTCCGTCACGTTGTCCACGACTCGCCGGTCCAGCGCCAGGATTAAGGCGAAGGTCAGTTCCGCGACGGCGACGGCGTTTTTTCCAGGGCAGTTGGCCACGAACACGCCGCACCGGCTGGCCGCGGCGACGTCGATGCTGTTATGCCCGGCCCCTGCGCGGACGACGAGGCCGAGATGAGGCGACGCCTCGAACATGCCGGCGGTGACTTCGGTGCCGCGGACGATCAACACGGCGCACTGGGTATTGACGATGGCGTCGCGCAGGTCGGCTCCGTTCAAGGCGGGGTCGGATATGACCTCGTAGCCGGCCGCGCGAAGCTCGTCGATCCCCCAGGACTCGAACTTATCGGCGATCAAAACCTTCATGCCGCAACTCACATCCCGGCGATGGGTATACACAGGTATCCATCGTGTTCGATGAATCATCGTCCCTTGACCGGCTGTCGGCGTCAACCCGCCGTCCGACAGGCAGTTAGAATTGACAGGCCGCGCCGCGGAGGCTAGAAACCGCTAGCGCCGTGCGGCGCCGTTTCGTGGAGATTGGAACGTGTCCACTGCCCCAGCCGGTACGATGCCTCGCTTCGGTGACTTCGCTCGCCGCAACGTCGCCAGCTTCGGCGACTTTTGTATCTTCTCGGGGCAGGCCTTTCGTTGGACCGTCCGCGACATCGGTAAGTCGCAGTTCTGGCGGCTGCTTATGCCGCAGTTGTATGAGGTCGGCTACCGCTCGCTCCCCGTCATCCTCATTACCGGCGCCTTCGTCGGAATGGTCCTGGCCGTACAGGCCATCGAGCAATTCCGCGCCGTTGGTCTGGAAGAGCGGATGGGCGCGGTCGTGAATATCTCGGTCGTTCGCGAGTTGGGGCCGGTTCTTGCGGGGATCATGCTGGCGGGTCGCGTCGGCGGCGCGCTGACGGCCGAACTCGGCACGATGAAAGTCACCGAGCAAATCGACGCCCTCCGCGGCATGGGGGTCGATCCCATTCACTATCTCGTCGTCCCGCGGGTCTTCGCCTGCTTCCTGTTGACGCCGATCTTGACGCTCTATGCCAACCTCACCGGGTCCATTGGCGGTTGGTTCATCTCCGTCGTGCAGCGCGGCGTGGATAGCGGTCCTTACTGGGAGTTTACTGAGCAAGCAGTGGACAACTTCGACCTCTTCTCCGGCGTCCTAAAAGCCTTTTTCTTTGGAGCCGCCCTGGGGCTTATCAGTTGTTACAAAGGCTTTTTCTGCCGCCCCGGGGCCGAGGGCGTGGGCCGGGCCTGCACCGAGGCCTTCGTCGCGTCCTTCATCGCCATCCTGGCGCTGGACTATTTCCTCGCCGAACTTCTCCAAACGATCAGCATTCGATTCTACGGCTTCCGCACCTTCCTCTAGGCTAAACTACGCGCGTGAGCGGCGACTCCAAAAACAACGGCCCGATCATCGAACTCCGCGGCGTCTCCAAGCGCTTCGGATCGCTCGTCGTCCTCGACAAGCTCGACCTCCAATTGGCTGGCGGACAAACGACTGTCGTCATCGGTGAGTCCGGTACGGGCAAGAGCGTCCTGCTCAAGCACATCATCATGCTGCTTCGGCCGGACAGCGGCGAAGTTTTTTTCCACGGCCAACGCGTCGATGACAAATCGGAGGAGGAGCTGGTTGAGGTCCGTCGGCGATTCGGCCTGCTGTTTCAAATGGGGGCGCTGTTTGACTCGATGACCATCGAGGAAAACATCGCCTTCCCCATCATCCAGCACCAGGCCGCGCCGCCGGACGATCTCAAGGAAATCGTCGCCCAGAAGCTTCGCATGGTCGGGCTCGACGGCCTCCAGCATCGCCGCCCCGCGGAAATCTCGGGCGGGCAAAAAAAGCGCGTGGCCCTCGCCCGGGCGATCGCGCTCAATCCGGAGGTCGTGCTTTACGACGAACCGACCACGGGGCTGGACCCGGTCCGAGCGGATGTGATCAACGAGATGATCGTCAAACTCAAGCACGAGCTGGACGTGACCGGCGTCGTCGTGACGCACGATATGACCAGCGCCTATAAAGTCGCGGACCGGATCGTCATGCTCCATCACGGTAAGATCATCGCCGACGGCGATCCGGACTGGTACCGCACGTCGAAGGACCCCCGCGTGCGCCGCTTCGTGGACGGCCACGCCGACGCGCGCGATCTGGCCGCGCTGGACGATTAGAATCCCTGGAAGGCTCTGCAAGGAGTTGTGATGACGAAGATGCACCAAAACACGATCGTCGGAATATTCGTCCTGGTCGGATTTACGGTGATGGGCGGCCTGATCATCGCGTTTGGCGGCGGGCGAACGCTCTTTACCGATACTTACAACCTGCAAGTCGTCTTCCCCAAGGGCGTCCAGAGCATCCAGCAGGGCCAGACGGTTACGCTCTACGGCAAACGGATCGGCGAAACGACAGAGGTGAAGTTTGTCGATGAGACTGCTTTGGAAAAGGGCGTCATCGTCATCGTTAAGGTCGAGGATTTCGACTTACCGTCGTCGCTCCAAATGATCGTCACGCCTAATTTGATGGGGCTCGGCAAGCCGCCGATCGAACTCTTCGTGGGCGACCCCGGCGATCGGACCAAGCTTCCTCGTGACGGCACCGCCACCATTCAAGGATCGATGAAGCCGATGCTCGATCAGCTTATCCCCAAAGATATGCAGTCGACATTGACGTCGGCCACGAAACACATCGGCGAGCTGGCGGACCGATTGAAGCCGGTCGCGGAAAACATCAACCGCATGATGGAGGCCCGCAAACTGGAGGACGTGGACGCGAAGGCCGCGACGGCTAACTTCGACAGCGTGATGCAACGATTCGACGCCTCGCTCAAGGCGTTCACCGCCGTGGTCGGATCTCCGGACAATCAGCAGAACTTCGCCGCACTGCTCGCCAACAGCCGAAAGATTTCCGAGACCGGCGTGCAGACGATGGAAAACGTCCGCGACATCACGGCTGAAGGCAAGCAGGTCACCAAGAATGTCGGCGAACTCGTGCGAAAGCTGGCGACGACCTCCGACGACATGTCCGCCGTGCTCAAGCGCATGGAGCAGACGCTCGCGACCCTGAACGAAAAGACCGGCACCGTCGGCTTGCTGCTCAATGACAACCGGCTCTACGAGGAGATGTTGCTCTCCGCCAAGCGTCTCACCAAGGCGCTCGATGACTTCCGCGAGGTCATGGACCTGGCCAAAAAGGGTCAGTTGCGAATTAAGGCGTTCTGACGATCACGCGGATCGTGGTCTCGTTAAGCCTTCGGCGGCGTCCAGGGCACATCGGCCGTACCAATTAGATGGTTCGCCATCCGCGCCCAGGCGAAGAACAGATCGCTCAAGCGATTGAGGTAGATGACGATCTCCGGGTTGATTTGCGTCTGGCCCGACAGCGTCACGACTCGCCGCTCCGCGCGGCGGCAGACGGTCCGGCAGAGGTGCAAATGCGCGGCCGTGCGCGACCCGCCAGGCAAGACGAACGTCTTGAGCGGCGGCGCGTCGGCGACCGCCTCGTCGATCCAGCCTTCCAATCGTTTTGACTGATCGGCGGAAACGTGCGCGATTCGCCCGCTCTGCGCCGCTTCGGCAGGCGTCGCCAGTTCCGCCCCCAGCGTGAAAAGTTCGGCTTGAACTCGCGTCAGTCGCGTTCGCAGCTCGTCAAACGGCCTTCGTTCAGCGAGCGCTTCGATCGCGACGATCGTCAGCCCGATCCAGGCGTTCAACTCGTCGATCGTGCCATAGGCTTCGACGCGTAGGTCGTCCTTCCGGACGCGCGATCCGTCGAATAGGCCCGTCCCACCGTCGTCGCCTTTGCCCGTATAGAGCTTCACAACAGGATCGCCTCTCCGGCGCCGCTGCTCTCCGGCAGCGACTTTTGTTAGCTTCGCACTGCTTGAAAGCAGTGGCGCCATCGGACGAGAAAAAGGGCCGCTCGTCAATACGACGGCGGCCCTTGGGGTGATCGCCTCCGCCGCAAACTCCGCGGTGTAAGAGAATGGTTGATTATTCGTCGCCCTTGTCGTTGTCCTCTTCTTCGCCACCTTCATCCTTTGAAGGCTCGGCCTTCTTGGGCTTCACCTTTTTCGGCTTGGCCTGGTTCTTTTCCTTGCCGGGCTTTTTCGCGCCGGGTTTCTCGGAGTCGTCGCCGTTGTCATTGTCGGCGGCGGCCTCATCGTCGTCCTCGTCGAAGTTCTCCTCCTTCGCCGAGGCGGAGTATTTATCAAAGCCTTCCTTGAGGGCCTTGACCAACTTCATCGGGACGACGCAGTCATAACGACCGACGCTCTTGTCCTGCACCGAGAAGGCGAGGGCGATCGGGGCGTTGAGCGTCGGCGCGTCAATCGGAAATTCCTCTTCCTCGCCCAACAGCTTCATCACTGCTTTGGCGGTCTGGAAGATGTTGTCCACGGCAATGAAGGCTTCGCCGGCCCTGGGCGAGGGGAGCTGACCCGACAGGTCCACGATGCCCTGGTCGCCGGAGAGCGAATCGCCCTTGGACTTCGCCGCGCCGCAGACGGTCTCGTACCGCTTTGCGCCGCCGCCATAGACGACCACGACATGCTTGTCGTCGACCATCCCAAACCGCAGGATGCATCCCTTGCCCATGATTTTTTCGAACTGCTCGATCTCTTTCTTGGAGGTCTCGTTGCGTTGCGCGATATCGGCCACGTTGACCGTAATCGTGTCCACCTTTTGGCCGTTGATCGTTTCAGCATCCGCCGTGTGGACGATGTGCTTCTTGAGCGCGACGAAATCCTCGTCCTCGGATGCCTTCCAGGTTTTCTTGTACACTTCGCGGATGCCCTCGACGAACGCCTTCGCGTCGGCCACCTCGGCGACGACCGTCGCGCCGAACAGGCCGTCCGACCCCTCCGGCAACGCGCTGATGCTGATGGCATAGCGCTTGATGGATTTCAGAAGCTTGGTGACCTCCTCGTCGATCTTAGCAATCGCCTTGAGGTCCACGCCGGGCGCGCTCGTCATTTTGAGGATGTTGGACAAGGGCGCTGAGTCTCCGAACTTTTCTTTGTGCTCGCTCTGGCTGGCCAGGCCGCCGAAGGAAAACAAATACTTGTCTTTGGGCAGAAACGACAGCAGGGCATCCGTCGTGTTCTTTTCGTCGGCCATCACCTTTTGTAGATCGCTGTCCTCCACGGGGCTGATCAGCATCTTGACGGTGAAGCCCTTGTCGTCGACGCCGACGGAAAGATCGAAGGCCGCCACTTCGGTTAAGGATTTTTCGAGTATCTTTATGTTCTTGCCTTCCGGGTCCTGCGCGGCGGTCATCATCTGGATCATGGGCATGAACATGTCCTTGTAGGCGTTCACCACTTGCCTTACGGAGATGCTCAGATAAAAATCGCTGTCGTTGATGATCGAGAGCCGCGCCTTGGCCAGCCCGTCGCCCAGGGTCTTCTTCGTCTTGGAGAGGTGGGTAACGCTGTCTTTGCCGGGCCCGAGGATGACGACCTTATTGCGGACGGCTGCGAATGCCGGCTCGCCTTTGATGGTGCACTTCGACAGGCCATCCTGGGCTTCCTCGGCTTGGAGTTTCTCGAGCAGCGCCTTGGGTTCCTTCGTCGGAACCAGCAACACCGCGGCATTCTGTGCGCTCTTGTCCTCGCCGCCGAACTTATGCGCATCCAACATCACGACGCAGATCGGGCTAGACGTGTCGACCGTATTTCCCAGTTCGAACATGCCCATCGCCATCTGCGATACTTTGTCGGGGATCATCGGCAGGGCCAGGGTTTCCTTGAGCAGCTTGGCCTTGGCATCGACCGCGTCCAGCGAGCGGGCCATCACGAACCCCCATGCGTCCTGCGGGATGATTTCGAGGATATCCTTCGTACCGCCCGCCCGCGCCGGCCCGGCGCCGCCCAGCAGCGCGCCGGTCATTACGGCGAACCAACAGCAAACAGAAAGCTTCCTGGAAAACATCTTCGGCTCCTTATTTTTTGAAACTACGGGTTGCGTTGAAAAACACGTTAACGGTTGGGTTTTACCCGTCGATCATCGGGCGAAAAGCGTGTCAGGTCAAGCCGTCGAGACGGGGGCGCCTCATGGATTATCGATGATCTTTCTCCGAGAGATTTCAGACATCTTGGTCAGTTTCTGGGGCATTTCTTTCGCCAGCTTGAAAGTCTCAACGGCATCCTGGGCGTCCATGGCCCATTGGCCGCTGATGGACGTCGGCCGCACGACGACGGCCCAGCCCATCAGTCCCCGCGACGGCTTCGCGGAAGCCGGTGTCGTCCGCGGCGTCCTTGCGTCGACGGGATGACTCGTCGCCGGCGCGGCCAACTGGGGAACGGCGGCGAGCGTCCGTTCCAGGTCGAAGACCACCAGCAAGTGCGGCCTTTTCGGCAGACGGTCGAGAATTCGGCTGACGGCGGGATTCTTATCCACGCGATCGTCGGGCCTGGTCTTGACGAGATCAATCACGCTCGTGGGCGGCTCGGCGAAGGCGTACATCACGCGGTGGGGACCGCCGCTGGCGTGCTGGTATCGCACTTTTTCGCCGTACACCTTGTACAATTGAGCCCGTATCTCGTCCGTCATCTCATCCGGGTTGAAATTGAGTTCCATGAAATCGACGCCCTTTTCGCGCCGGCGTTCGAACTTCCCTGAGCAATGCGTACTCGGAAGCATGGCCGACATCGCCTCGCTCGCGTTCTCTTGAATGAAGCAGAGCTGCTTGATCGCCGAAGACGAGTCCTTGACGGCGTATCCGCCAATGAGTTGCAAGGGCAGTGAGCGGCCCGGATCCGAAGTGACCATAAACGCCGATCCGCGCATTTGACCGTAACAGGCTCCCAGTTCCTTGGTCAGTCGTTGGCGCATTTCCGCCGGGATTCGCGCGGCGACCGATTCCATTTCCATGACATGCCGGCTGAGCGAAACCGCCAGGCACTCGCTCGTCGGACATTGCCAGTTGGATGCGGCGAACATGAGAAACGGCCGGTTGGGCACCATCGACAATAAGTCTTCGTCGGCGGATTGAACCTTAGCGAGGTAGTTGGCGACGGATTGACCGGGTGTAAAGCGGTGATGGTGGTTGAGGTATAAGGTTTCGCGGTCGAAGGAGAAGGAGAAGCTCGTTGACTCCATCTGATCGATGAAGGATCTCGCGCCGCCGGCCATCCAATCGAGTACGGCGGCGGCGCCTTCATCCCCCTTTGTCTCCGCAGCGGCGCTGAGCTTCATCATCCCCAAGCCGAGCATGACGAGCGGGGAGAGTTTTTCCCGCCAGCGTGTCAGATCGAGGCGCACGAAGGCGTCGCTCTCGGACAGCATTTTTTTTTCCTGTTCGTCCAGCACACCGGCGAAAGATTGCGCCTCCGGGCGATGACGGATCATGCGGAGTGCTTTGACCGACGGTCCGACAAAGGCCACGCCATCGCGAAAGGCCATGGCAGACTCACAATGGCCCTCGTCGCGTTTCCAGATTCGATTGCCCTGTTCGCGCGCGTGGGCCAAAAATTTCGATCCTTCGGCGGGTTTGAAAGCGACGATGATCGACTCTTTGCTGAACTCCGGTCGCGTGAGGACGATGATGACCGGCGACGAGGGGTCCCAGTCCCCGGCGGCCAGATCGAGGCCTTGGCCGATCTCATGGAGGTCCAACCCCTGGTAGTCGGAGTTGATCTGCTTAAGAAATGGATTGATCTTTTGGGTCGTGGTATTCAAGTTTCGAAGCACCACGATGCCGGCCACGTCCGCGGGCACCTTCGTCAGCGGGTCGGCGGCCCACAAGCTGCCGCTCAGGAGAGCCCCAATCATGGCCGCCAGGGCCGTAGTGGCGAAACTCGGAGTCGAACCCATACGCGAAGAACAACTATGCATCATCCAGCGTGCTCATCCAAAGGTGTCAGCCGCGCGAGTTAGGGCCGAAATCGGCCGCGAATCCTTGGGCTTTAAGGCTCAAGAGTAGCGGCCAAGCCGATGCGAGGGTAGCAAGCCCACGAGGGGTTAACGTTGAGGCCACCTGAGCCTCACGCCCGGTGGAGGGCACAGCCTTTGATAAAACGGGTGGTCTTAAGGGACCTTCCAGGGGTCCTTTTCCAGAACGGAAAGCAGCTCGTTAAGAGTGGACCGGACCTCCGTCTCCAGCTTCTTTCGATCGGAAATTCTGCCTTTGAGGCGGCTGGAAAGGCGGGTGGCCGGGGGCGTGACGTTCGATTGCTTCATCATGTCAAAAATGACCGTTTCGATTCGATCGACGACACCGGCCAGCCCCGTTAGTGAATCCTCGCCGGTATCGGGATTCAAATAGCGGTCCACGGCGGATTGCAGAAAGTCGGCCATGTGCCCCATGAGCCGCGATTTCTGCTCTTTGCCTGCGCCGGCATAACAAGCGGCGGCAGCAATCAGACCCTCCGCGTCACGTTGTTGGTCGCGGCTTCCGCCTGCGATCTGTTGCATTCGTCCTCCGAAGACCGTGTTGAGCGCCGCCGCACACGGGTCCGCGAACTTGAAGTTGGGGACATCGATCGGGAAATTAATGGCCCGGTAGATGACGCGAAGGACGTGCTCGTTTCGCTCAACGGCGCCCGCCTTTCCTAACGCCGAGAGCGCCTCCTCGCATTCTGCTTGGCGGTTGGCCAGCTTGGCGTGGAGGGTTTGAATGCCGCGAGCGGCCATCAGGCGAATCGCCGCGTGTTCCGAGGTCAGGGCGGCCGCGAAAGCCGGAACGGTACTTGCGTTGTCGAGCACCGTGAGCGTTTGCACTGCGTCCTGGGCAACTTCGTAAAGATTCTGCGTGACTAAGGGCGTCAGTTCGCTGGCGCAGATTTCCGCATAGGCGTCGAGTCCGGCCGCGCTGGCCCCCTTGGTCTGGGCCGTGCGAATGAGCTTTTCTTTGAAGTCCGCGCGCTGCGGTTCGTTCGGCCCAGCATCGGCGAGCCGTTTGGCTCGCTGCGACACCTCGGCCTCCATCGTCGCGCGCTGCCCGCGAGAGATCGTCGGACTCTTAATGATCGTTTCGAGGGAATCCTGTGCGTGAGCGGGCGCGCCGGCAGCAGCCAGCACGAGCGCGGTGACCCAGTGGAGCGAACTTGGGCGCTTCATACGCGTCTTTGACCCTAGACCCCGATACTGCGTGGTTTTACACCCTTGGGCGAGCTTGGCAGGCGAACCGGCACCCCTACCGGTCACGGGTTGACCGAGGGCCGATTGCTGTCGTCCGCCTCTCAACCGTATCAGGAGCCGGCCGAGACTGTCAAGGGCGGGCGATCGAAAAACGTTGATCTATCGAAAGTTGCGCTAAATTCGGTACCGTCGGCGGCTTGAGCCGTACGAGGGAGCAGGATATTATCACTCTATCGGTCGCATTCGTACGCGACACGTCCGGTCGGGGTCAGCCCATGAAGGCCAATAGTATCCCAGCGCCCGCCGTTCGCAGGCTGAGCCTCTATCTTCGCGAACTGGACAACCTGAAAAACGCCGGCCACGAACGCGTCTCTTCCAAGCAGCTCGGCGAGGCCCTGAAGTTCACGGCCACGCAAATCCGCAAGGACCTGGCCTATTTCGGACAGTTCGGCCGCGCCGGCATCGGGTACGACGTCTGCGAACTCAGTGATACGATCCGCCGCATCCTGGGCACCGATCGACAGTGGAACGTCCTGCTGGTCGGCGCGGGCAACCTGGGTATGGCCCTGTCGGCCTACCGGGGTTTCGCGAAAAAGGGTTTTAAGCTCGTCGCCGTTTTTGATTCCGATCCGAGCAAGGTGGGTCGCCCCGTTCCTTCGATGCCGGACTTGGTCGTCCAGTCCGTCGATTCCATTTCCGAGATCGTTCGCGAGAAGGATATCCGCCTGGCGATCGTGGCCGTCCCCGCTGAATCCGCGCAGAACATCGCCGACGCGCTCGTCGCCGCCGGGATCCGCGGGTTGCTCAACTTCGCCCCCGTCAGCCTCGACATCGACTCCGACGTCGCCGTCTGCGCGGTGGACCTGGCCGTGCAGCTTGAATATCTTTCGTTCCTCGTTGGCGCGGGGGCCGAATAATCTTTCGTGGGTTCAAGCCGGAGGTTTACTCCGACGCCGGCGATCGGTGGATATCGCGGATTTGCGGATAGGGCTGCGTCAGACGACTTCGTTCACTTCCGGGGCGACGGGAGCGAACTTCGCGTTATATTCCGCCAGGAACTTATCGTAGGCCTTACCGTTGCTCTTGGGCGGTGTCACAGCGGAAAGCGACTCCGCCGACAACTCGTCGAAGTTGTTCAGCCGTAGCCGCACGTCGGCCACGCCCTTGAAATGACCATCCTGGAGCAGCCGGATCACGCCGCGCACTTTTTCATCGGTGGTCGAGTGGGGCGCCGGAGGCTCCGTCTCCGTCGTGTCGACGACCGGCGTTGTTTCGCCGTTGCCCGTGGTGGGCGCATCGGAAGGAGCCAAGGGATCGGTCGGTTCGATATTCGTGGTCGAGCCCACGACCTCGGGCGTCTCGGTCACGGCGGTTGGATCCGTCGGCGTGCTTTCCGCAAGAAGTCGAGCGAGTGAATCGGCCAGGACGACCGGTTGTTGATCGATGGCGGCGTTGGCCGTCGCCGTCTCGTCCTGCGTGGAGGTCGCGGATGGAGATCGATTCGGAGTAAAGGCCGACGTGTGAAGACGCGACAGGAAATCGAACAGGTTCAGGCCGATTCGCATGGCAGTTCCTCGATTTTAGATTGTGGATATCGCCGCGTGGCGCTCGTCGCCAGTGATATCGGCCGAATCTGGTCTATGGTTTTGCGATTCCGCTCAGGGCAGAATGCTCGCGGCGGCGTCCCATAAAGCGGTTGCCACGCGCCGTGATACGGATAGCTGAAACAAATCTGCCCGCAGGCCGCAAAAAACTGCCGAGTGATTTGGAGTCGTGGGCATGCGGCGGTCCATGCGCTGACGTCGCCGTCTGCGCGGTGGACCTGGCCGTTCAGCTCGAACAGCTTTCGTTCCTCGTCGGCGCGGGGACGGAGTAGGGTACTGCCGAGTCCGAGAGACCTACTACCCCTCCCCAAAAACCTAAATCTAAGGGTGGTTGTCGCGCGAGCCCTTCCGAGTTACATCGTTACGAAGAGCTATTGTCAAATCTCGTTGATGGCGTCGTAATCAGGCGGCGGTTCTCTCGGTCTTTTCTCCATTGATGAACTTGACGCCGGCGATGACGTCCGGCAGCAGCGTCGCACCGTTGAGCAGCCGCCAGTGTGTGGCGGCGGTCTCGCAGAGCTTGAACACCATCGCCAGGCTGGCCACGCGGCTGCCGTTGGCGTTTCCGTCCATGATCGTTACGATGGCCGGCCATGAGCGCGGGACTCACAATGAATGACGCCGCGATACTGGCGGCGACAGAGGTGCCGGTCGGGCTAATCGTCGTCGCTGCGATCGTGCTGGTTCCGCTGATCTGGTTTATCGCCACGCTCAATCGCTTCATCCGCCTGGGCAACTTGATCCGCGAGAGCTGGGCCAACGTGGACGTGGTGCTCAAGCGGCGATACGACCTGATCCCCAACCTTGTCGAGACGGTGCGCGGCTATGTCAAGCACGAACGCGAAGTACTGGCCGAGGTGACCGCGGCGCGGGACCGGGCGGTGGCCTCCACGGGCCGCGCGGCGCAGCAGGCCGAGGATGAAAACCGGCTGGTGCGATCGGTTAATACCCTGCTCGCGCGGGCGGAGGCGTATCCGGAGTTGAAGGCCAGCCAGAACTTTCTGGCGCTTCAACAGGAGCTGGTCAACACGGAGGACCGGATCGCGGCGGCCCGGCGGTTCTACAACGCCAACATCCGCGAGCATAACACGCTCGTCGATCAATTCCCGTCGATGCTCGTCGCGCGGTTGATGGGCCGTCAGAAGGCGGACTTCTTCGAGGTCGAAGACCTGTCGATCCGCATGGCGCCGAAGGTGGCGATGACGGCATAAGATAGAATCTCACGCAGAGACGCGGAGCACGCAGAGGAGGAAAAAGTTATTTCGTTCTCGTCTCTGCGAACTCTGCGCCTCCGCGTGAGATGATTCTTCTACGGCCGGCAGGGGCGCCGGCCGCTACGGGCGGTGCCATTCGTCGCATTTCGAGCAGAGCGGCGCATGATCGAAGCAATTTTCGCGGATGGATTTCAATCGCCCGGAATGCCAGAGTTCTGACAGCGGGGATTCGTCGATGCGGCCGAGCGTCTGCTTGGCGGCGAAGTCCTGGTCGCAGGTGGTCA
>CAYMXF010000002.1:20524-26453 GCA_964393935.1 uncultured Planctomycetaceae bacterium | reverse complement strand
ATGCGGAGGACTGTCGCCGGGTGAGCCACTTCTCCAATCGCGCGGTGACGGTCTCGAAGGTGTCAATGCCATGAACCTTCGCGTAGGTCTCTGCGGTCATGGCGTCGAGCGTCACTTCGATGACATCGACCGGCGTCTGGAACAGGGCGTCTTCCACGGCGGGATCGTCGAATAAAGCGGGCGTGCGGACGGCGATGGCCGCGGCGGTCGATTCGCGAAGTGTGCGGCAGATCGCCGCGAACTGCGGATGCAGACAAGGATCGCCGAACCCCGCGAGAACGATTCGCACGTCGTCGTCGCCCACAATCGCGTCGGCGACGGCGCGAATGGCATCCAGCTTGATCGGTCCTCGTCGGCCGACCGCCGCGCCGCGTGGACGTAGCAGGGACATTTCCGGCGATCGATCCTCGGTCGTCAGCTCGATTTCGATTTCCTGGGGAACGGCTTCAACATGGCGCTCCGAACGATCAAGCAGCCACCGGCCGATCCGCGCGGCATCCCATCCATCCCCGCCGGCTTCGATCAATTCGTGCAATCGGCGGAAACTTCGCTCCGTGTCGGCCAGCAGCCGGCCGCGCGCCTCGATCACTTCGGCCGGGGGGCGGTAGCAAGGCTCCTTGCCGGTCAAGTCGGCGAAGGCCCGATCGGGATGATAGAGCAGGATCATGCCCGGCGGGTGATTCGCCGCGGCCAGTTCGTCAAGCAGTTCGCGGTTCAGGACGACGCCGGTCAGGCCGGGCGGGGCTTGAGCGAAGGTGAGTCGGAAGCTGCCGGCGACGGTTTCAAAGTGAACGATCATCGCGTCGATCATGGTCGGATCGATGAGACACGCGGCGGCCGGGATGGAAATGGCGGCGTCGGCCTGCGCACGCCGGGCGATCTCCGCAACGGCGACGACATCAAAGTCTTCGTCGAACGCGCAGAGCCCGCCGATTCCGCCGCGCCAGCCGTCGAGTCCCCAAATGCGACCTGCGCGGACGAGTGTCGCATACGAGGGTTGCGCACCGTCGAGCGTGTGCAGTTTGATTCGAGCTTCGCTGGGATTCGCGTCGGATTGCAGCGGTAGGCCGGAAAGTAACCGCGCGACGGCGGGAGCTTGGTCGGTGCGAGTAAGCAGATGAATCTCCTCCGGTCGCTCGGCGGCTAATACGCGCTCGACCGTGCGACGGAGGACCGGCTTGCCGACGAGGGTCTCGGCGAGGCGCGAACGCATCCCCAGCGGTGCTCGGGCAAGATCGACGGCGATCATGGCGATGGTTTTCATTTCGCGGCCTCGATGGCGTCGTCGAATCGCTTGAGCGACTCGTCCAGGATGCCGCCGAGTTCCCGGCAGCCGCCGAGCATGGCGTCGATGAACTGAATATCGCGTTGAAGTTGGCGTTGAGCCCGCGCCTTGTCGCCTTGACCGGGCGCTTGAAGCCGTCGATCGGCGGCGATTTTCTGAAGCTCGCCGAGCTGCGCGACGTCGCGAACCATTGCGAAGATGTTATCGTGATCCTGCACGAGCGTACGCAATTCATCCACGCGGGCGATGCGCTGATTGAACGCGGGCGGGTCATCGACGAGTTTTGTCAATTGTTCAAGAATGTCGCGAGTTTCCCGGCATAGTGATTCAAATTCGTCAAGCTCCTTACGGCGTTCCGCGAGGGCATCGCGCGCGGGGAGTAGCCGTCGCGGATCATCCCATGATGGACGGAGATAATCGAACTTCACCGCGTCGATCAGCGATCGGCAAAACTGCCGCGCCGACTCCGCAAGAGTCATGACCGTCGAGCCGACCTTGCGGGCGCCGCCCTCGGTGGCGTCGATGACGCGGGCGGCGGACTTGGCGAAGTCGCGCTCGAATTGCTCCAGATAGGTGAACATCTGCTCGTCGGTGTAGATTTCGCGCCCGCCGATGTCCTTGACCTTTCGCAGGATCGGACGGTGGCGGGCGATCCGCTCCCATTCCTTCATCTCCAACGTCGCGAAGCGACCCAGCTCAGGCCCCCACGCGCGGTGCATCGCGACGCCGGGCGTATAGTAACAATGGCCGCCGAAGGCGAGGTCTTGGCCGACGAAGATGATCGGGTCGCAACCGAGCCACTGCGCGAGATAAAAGGCCAGGTGCATGACGGTCGCGCCGGCCTCGAGCGGCGATCGCTTGGCCAGCGCGTCGCCGACGCAGCGATGCGCAAATGCGTTGTCGAGCAGGATGACTCGGCGAGTTTGTTTTAGCTCAGCCGCCCTCGGCTGAGGAATTACAGCCGAGGGCGGTTGCTCCACATTTCGAAACGCATCGACGACGTGCCACGAGGCCTTGGGCTCGGCGACAAGGACGAGGTCGTCGGGAATGTCCAGATTCTCAAAAAACTGTCGCGATAGATCGCTGAAGTCCAGCGACGTGACGAAGTGCGGGCGGATGCCGTGTTCCAGCAAGACGCGTAACGTCGTCTGCGCGGCGATGATGATCGCTTTGTCCTGAAGGGCCGCGAGTTGACCGATGTTGCGCGCCAGCGACGGGCCGGCGGCGACGAGGATGGCGGGGCACCCGGCGAAGCGGCCGCGGAGGATGTCGATCGGCGGCGTGGTGACGTAGGTCGGTAGATTGGCGGCGACGTTGCGGCAAGTGATCGAGGCGTTGCGAACGAGCGTGACCAGCGACATCTTCGCAAACGCGGCGAAGTCGAGGAGGGCCGCGCGGCACGTCGCGTGGAACTCGGCCTGATGATCGCGAGAGACCGGCGGGACGGCGAAGACCGTGCCGAGCATGAGCAGCGTGCTGTAGTGCATGATGCGCTCGTGCAGATAGCCCTTGTCCAGCCGGGTGATGAACACGACGCGGCCGGCGGCGAGCACGGCGGACAGATCGGTCCGTTCAAGGGCGGTCTTGATCGTGACGAGGTCCGGCTCGCTCACGATGAATACGGCGTCCGACCCGAAGGCGTCGTGCAGCGCTTGAAGGTGATAACCCAGCCCCAGTCCGCAGAGAATGACGCACGCCGCGTCGGTCTTTTCCAGCGTGTCGCAAAAGTCGCGGGCCTCGCGGGCCGGATCGTGGCGGCTGTGCAGGTAGATCGTTCGACCGTCGGCGGTGGTGACGCGGGCGGTGGGAGGACCTGTCTTGGAAGGCAGGATGTCCAGCGAGGCTTCGAGGGGGAGTTCGTCAATTTGCTGGGCCAGGCGAGGATCGAGCCGCCAGAGTTGGGCCATGTTTCGCAGAAAGACCGGGTTGGGCTCTAGGGCGGTCAGCACGGCGGGCATTGTATCGAGGTCCGGCGGCGTTTACTTGGGCGGCGATCTTTCAATACAATAGTGGTTTGCGAGGAGACCTGAAAACCTGGCGATCGGCGGGAAGGCCGTCGCCACAAAGCGGGAGATGATGATGCACATTCTCAAAAGAGGCGCCTGGGTTTGGTTGTTCACGCTCATCGCGTCGCTGCCCGCGGCGGGACAAATCCTCCCGATAGACGCTGGTGTGCCGGTCATCGATTGGAAAGACGCACCCAAGCATGTGGACCACGAGGTCGTCGTTCAGGGGCGCATCGTCGCGGCGAGGAACATCAAAAAAATCTGCTTCCTCAATTTCGATTCGGCCCGCAGCTTCACGGCCGTAGTTCACGACATCAATTACAAAAACTTCCCCCAGCCGCCGGAACAGATGTACGGACACAAGGTCGTGCGGATCAGGGGAACGATCACTACGTACCAAGGCAAGCCGCAGATCGAGGTCGCGCGGCCCAATCAGGTCACGGTACTGACCGAAGAGACGCCCATCCCGCCGCCGGTGCGGTACAAGGAGCGGCCCTTCGACGGGACGGTCACGCTCGGCGCGTTCAACATTTTGAATTTCTTCGACGAGTACGACGATCCTTTTCATTCGGACGAGGGCACCCCGGCAAAGCCCAAGGACCAGTTGGAGCACGTCGCGGCGAGGATTCGTGCCGCCGATGCCGACGTCCTGGCGTTGGAGGAAGTGGAGAACCGGTTCTACGTGGAGCGGTTCGTCGCCGCGATGCTGCCGGACATGGGCTATAAATACATCGTGTGCTTCGAGGGCAATGACAAGCGCGGGATCGACGTCGCCCTGCTCTCACGGTTGCCGGTCGGGCCGGTGACGTCGCACATGTACGAGCGGTTCAGCGATGGATCGGGCAGTGAGACCTGTTTCCAACGCGATCTCTTGCAGGTTCGCATTGAGCCGCCGGAGGCCCCGGCGTTTCAGGTCTTCGTCGTTCATTTCAAGAGCAAGCGCACCGGACCGGAGTCGGAAAAGACGCGGCTGGCCGAATGCCGCCAGGCGCGCAAGATTCTCGATCAGGAGTTGGCGAAGGACAAGAACTCGCTCTTCGTGATCTGCGGCGACTTCAACGACACGTTCGACAGCCGGCCGCTCAAGGCGCTTTGCGGCGAGGGGCCGACGAAGCTGGTGGATTTCATGAAAGATCTCCCCAAGGACGCCGTCACGTTCAACGCCAAACCGCATCGGAGCATTATCGATTACGTCCTCGCATCGCCGGCGATGGGCAAGCGGTACGTGGACAAGTCCTACCATGTCATCGACGGGAGCATCGAGACCGGCGGTTCGGACCATAACCCCGTGCTGGCGAAATTCAAGCTAAGGTAGGGCGGGCTCAACCCGCCAGTGGCTGCATGTTTAGTAACGGCGCGAGACCAAACAATGGATATCAACCAACTCCTGAAATTCGCGGTGGACAACAACGCCTCCGACCTCCACATCCAGGCGGGCTCGCCGCCGATGTTGCGGATCACCGGGCAGACGCGCTTCGTCAATTCGCCCGCGCTGACTAGCGAGCAGGCACGCGAATTTGTCATGTCGCTGCTGCCCGAAAGCCGTAAGGCCGAAGCGGACCAGGCCATCATCGCGGGCATCGATTTTTCCTATCAGCATCCCGGCTCGGCGCGCTTTCGATGCAGCGCCTACAGCCAGGTCGGCCGCTACGGAATCGTCATGCGCGTCATCAAGGGCACGCTACTGTCGATCGCCGATTTGAAGCTCCCGCAGGTCGTGCACGAGATCGCCCTGTCGCAGCGTGGGCTGACGCTCGTGACCGGCACGACCGGCAGCGGCAAGAGTACGACGCTCGCCTCGATGATCGACCTGATTAACGACACGTACCGCTCGAAGATCATCACCATCGAAGACCCGATCGAGTTCATGCACGTCAATAAAAAAGCCCTTATTTCCCAGCTTGAAATAGGGACGGACACGCCCTCGTTCGAGCAGGCCCTGCGGCAGGCCCTTCGCCAGGACCCGGACGTGATCCTCGTCGGCGAGATGCGCGACGTGGAAACGTTGCGGATGGCCCTTCGCGCGGCGGACACGGGCCATCAGGTCTTCTCGACGCTGCATTCGGCGAATGCTCCGCAGGCGATCGAGCGGATCATCGCGATGTTCCCGCCCGCGGAATACGAAATCCTTCTGTCGCAGCTCAGTACGTCGATCGAGGCGATCATCTCGCAGCGGCTCGTCATTACCAGCGACGGCTCGCGCCGCCCGGCGGTCGAGGTCCTGCGCGGTACGCCGGTGGCGGAGAAGTTCATCCGCGAGAAGCGGCTCGGCGAACTATTGACCTACATTGAGACGGGCGAGTCGGGGATGCACAGCTTCGATCAGCATCTCCAGAAGATGTACCAGGAGCAGGCGATCTCCGGCACCGAGGCGATGCGCTGGGCGACGAACCCCGAGGCCCTCGGCATGGCCCTTCGCGGCATCCGCCGGATCGGCGGCGGCGCGCCGGCGGTGAAGGTGTAAGAGCCTACGCAGAGTTCCTTAGACCGGGTCGCATTCAGATTACGCTTGGAATACCTCATCGTGCTGGATATGATTCACCAAAGCGAGAGGAATACCGATGACGAAGTCTCATAAACTCACGATTCTGATCGAACGGGAAGGCGACGGGTATGTCTCGCTCTGCCCGGAGATCGA
>CAYMXF010000002.1:19106-20424 GCA_964393935.1 uncultured Planctomycetaceae bacterium | reverse complement strand
GATCGAGGTCGCCGTTGGGTAAGCTGCGCATCCAGCTTCCTCGATTTCCCCAAGAAGAACATACGCCGCTCGGATTGGCCAGTTTTTGAGTGGCAAAAAAGCAGGAAACAAAGAGATTTGGGGCTATACCGAGTATTCGTCATGCCCTGAATCACGTTGGAGCATCTAACATAGTGAAGAGTAAAAATAAAAGCGTTTCCGTCAGTCGCGGCGAACTTATGGCGAAACGTGGTAGGGTGAAGAACTTCTGGGTATCGGTTGCGTCGCAGCCGCGCGATACTCCATGTCAATCAGTGTTTGGTAAATGCTCACCGACGCCGTACGCGAGAGCGCGAGTTCCCCAAACCACCAAGTCTGTTTGGGCCGAATGAAGTAGATCGCATCCCCCGATGCCCGGTTCACCAGCCCTCCGTCGATTATCATCAGTTCCTCGCTCCGCAACGATGTATTCACATCGATGTCATCGAGTCGATATACCAACCGCCATTTGGGAACTCCTTCCGGCCACCCGCGTTCCGCGCGAAAGACGAACCCCGTGTGTTCGAGTTCCCGGAGATCGTTCGGCAGACGGCCATGTTCCCGGATGAAGTCCTGTATCGAGAGCGAGAGATGAGCCATCGATTGTTGCATGACTTGCGACTTAGGTATTTCGCGCGCGATCACAGCGCCGAGCGCTACAGCCAGCGCGACCACGGAGAAAAATAGGATTTTCCGCTTGGTGAACACGAGACAATAATGTTTCCTACCACGCAGGCTAACTGACTTTCTGCGTACTTCTATGGCTCTCTCACATCCATCATATTATTCTATCCCTATTCGCGATTTGACGAGCTTCTCTCGCATCACGCGAAGTGCCTGCCCCCGGTGGCTGATCCGATTTTTTTCCTCGGCAGGCAACTCCGCGACGGTCTTGCCCAATTGGGGCACGAGAAAGTAAGGGTCATAGCCGAAGCCGCCGGCGCCGCGCGGTATTTCCACCATCACGCCCTCGAAGGTTCCTTCCGTCGTCGCCAGGATGCGATCCCCGTCAGCAAGCACCAGCACGCAGCGATATCGCGCCGTGCGCTTGTCTTGCGGAACGCTCGCCAAGGCCGCCATCAGCTTGGCGTTGTTCGCTCGGTCGCGCTCCTCGCGCGGCAAGTACATCGACTCTCGGGCATAGTGGGCCGAGTGTACGCCCGGCTCGCCGCCAAGCGCATCCACTTCCAGCCCCGAGTCGTCGGCCAACGCCCACATCCCGGCGCCCTTCGAGTAACACGTCGCCTTCAGCGCCGCGTTGCCGACAAACGTCGCTTGATCCTCCTGCGGCTCGGGAATC
>CAYMXF010000002.1:16771-19006 GCA_964393935.1 uncultured Planctomycetaceae bacterium | reverse complement strand
GCGCTCGGGGCTCGGATCGGAGGCGCCGGCGTCAGTCCCCGTTTCGGCGTTTTCGTCGAGCACCGCGACGATCTCGCGGAACTTTCCGGGGTTGTTCGTGGCGATGAGGATGTCGCGGGGGCTTTCAGGCATCTGTCCATTACCGGCGGCCGTCCGCGCTGCCGGCGGGAATTGCTTTTATCGAGCCGGTCGCGTCGTTGCGCGGAATCTTTACCAGAAAGGACCAATTCGGAATCCGCCCCTTCTGGCCGCTCTCATTGGCGACGCCGCGATTGACGATGTGTCCGTTTTCGAGGTTGTATTTGAACTCTTCCTTGTTTCGCAAGGCCACGACGGCGTCGCTCATGCGTTTCTTGCCCTGGCCGTCATCGACGAGCGCGTCATCGCCGAAGGTGCCGACGCAGATGCTGGAGAGCGCGCGTTCAGGATCGTGGTAGTAATAGGCTTCATAGCCGCGATGTCGAAGGTCGCGGACCCATTCGACGGCCGCTTCCTTGTAGTTGTGCATCGTCTCGGTGTTGTAGGTCACGCCGACGTTGAGCGTGTAAGTGCCTCTGGCCTTGCGCAGGTCCCATTCCGGCGGGCCGACATCCTGCGTCGGCTCGGCGATCGGCCGGGCGCTGAAAAAAGGATACTTGTCGCCGAGGGCCAGCTTGCGGATGAAGTCGAGGTCACGGCGGATTTCTTCATTCAACTCGATGATGACGTCGCCCTTGGCATGCGCGTCGTTTTCCGTTCTCGCCTCGCCGTATTTGAGGTGGTAGCGGCCGTAGAAGACGCGGCTGCGGTCCGTTTCATGCTGAACCGATACGTCGCCGGCGCGAAGTTCCTGGCATTTCTTCAGCAGCGTCGCCATGTTGTCGGCCATACGCTCGCGTTCCTCGCGGTGGGTGCTGCGATATTCGTTGCACTCGATGGTCCAGGTCTCCGTCTCGCCGGCTTGGCGTCCGAAAAGCGATCCCTTGGAGGAGTCCACCTTCCAGAATTCGTCCCATTTTTTCTGGTCCACTTGTTTGCACGCGGCGGCGAATACCAGCAGAGCGAGCATTGCCCGCCAAGCCATCTGTTTTGAGAATTCGCACATCAATTTTGTCATTCGCTACGTTCGGCGTCTGCCAAGGGTCCGTTGCTGAAGGGTACGAAGCTGCCGAATGCCTTTCTCGGCGAGCGTGATGATCCGCGAAAGCTGGCCCCGGCTGAAGGCCCCGCCCTCGGCCGTCCCCTGGACCTCGATGAACCGGCCTCGGCCGGTCTGGACGACGTTGAAATCCACGCCGGCGTCCTTGTCTTCCTCGTAATTCAGGTCGAGCAGCGGCCGGCCCTCCAACAAGCCGACACTGATGGCCGCGACGGAGTCGATGATCGGATTGGTCTGGAGGAGTCGTTTCCGGCGAAGCACGTTCACGGCATCGACAAGGGCGATGTAGGCCCCGGTGATGCTGGCGGTTCTCGTGCCGCCGTCGGCCTGGAGGACATCGCAGTCGATCCAGATCGTCCGCGCGCCGAGCTTCTTCATGTCTACCACGGCGCGGAGCGACCGGCCGACGAGGCGCTGAATCTCCTGGGCGCGGCCGTCGATATTTTTGCCGCGGCTGCGCGGTCGGCGCTCGCCGGTGCTGGCGGGCAGCATGTCGTACTCGGCGGTGACCCAGCCGAGGCCCGATTCTTTTCGCCACTGCGGCACGGCCTCTTCGATCGAAGCGGTGCAGAGAACGTGCGTATCGCCGGCCTTGATCAGGACGGAGCCGGCGGCGGTCTTGGTGAAGCCGCGCTGAATCCGGACCGGCCGCAATTCGTCGGGTCGTCGGCCATCGGATCGCAGGCGTCGGCCCGTGCGTTTTGTCATGGGGCGTACGTTACCGCGAGGGTCGGAGCTTGGCCAGCCGCGCGGCGAGGTCGGCGGACGACGTGCGCAACGTCAGCCGTCGTTCCTGGTCGTTGGTGACTGTCAAGTCGATCCATAAAGCGTCGGCACGGATGGCGTCGGTCACGCGGTCGGCCCATTCGACGAGCACGACGCCGGCGCCCGCGCACATTTCCTCGAAGCCCAATGCCTCCAACTCCCCCGCGCCGGCAAGGCGATAAGCGTCGAGATGGTGAATCGACAGTCGCCCTTGGTACTCGTTGACCAGCACAAACGTCGGGCTGTTCACGATGCGCGAGTCTGGAACGCCCAGACCCAGGGCGATGCCTTTGGCAAGTTGCGTTTTGCCCGCTCCGAGCGGTCCGACGAGC
>CAYMXF010000002.1:14223-16671 GCA_964393935.1 uncultured Planctomycetaceae bacterium | reverse complement strand
GCCATGCGAGCCGCATCCGTGGAAAGCCCGTCGGACAAATCCATCATGGCGTGCAGCGAATGGCCCAACCGTTCGGCGAGAGCCCGCGCTGGGTGAACGCGAGGCTCGAAAGTAAGGTGACGTCCTGTCAAGCTCCCGCCCAGGCAGCCAGTGACCCAAAGTGAATCGCCTGGACGCAGGCCGTTGCGACGGATCGGCGTCACGCCCGGCCAGGGCTCGGCGACGACCGTAATATCGATCGCGAGTGGCTGTTTCCAACTATTCGTATCGCCGCCGATGATGCGGCATTCGTACTGGGCGGCGAGTTTTTCGATGCCGCAGAACAGTTGCTGGGCTTGATCCATTGACCATGTGTCCGGCAGCGCGATGCTCACGAGGACCCAGCGCGGCCGGACCGCCATCGCAGCGCAATCCGACAGGCTGACGGCTAGCGCCTTGCGGCCGATCTGCTCCGGGCTGTGGCGTCGCGTGTCGAAATCGACGTCGTCCATCAGCATGTCGCAGGTGAGGAGGATTTCGCCGGACGACGAACGAATCATCGCCATGTCGTCCCCGACGCCGATGGGCACGTCGCGGTCCGCCGAAAGTTGTTTGCACCGAATCCACTCAATCAGTGCGTCTTCTGATTTCGCTTCGCCCATTGACGAGATTGTAGCCGATCCCGCGCGCAGCCCCGTCGACCCAGTCGGTTCGATACTTGTGCGTGGCATGATGCTCGGGTCAGGGACCCAGCAGCGCCTCGTTGGCGAATAGCTGGATATCGAGCCCGTCCACCAGACAATCGCCGTTCCAGTCGGCCCGTGGACGGCCGGAGGCGTCCACGGTCAGACCCGGCGTGGAATGCGGGCACACATCCAGACCTTCATCGACGCCGTCGCCATCGCTGTCGATTATGAAAATGTAAGCCGAACCGGAATCAACAAAGCTGCCTTCGTCGTCCAGATTTGCGCCGATTACGGCGGTGCCGCCGCTGATCGCGGCGGCGCAGCCGAAATGATCGTTGAGGGCCGCGCCACTGCCGGCGGCTTTCGCCGTGTGCGTCATGTCTGCCCATCCGCCCGAGGGTTTGACGAAGAAATAAACCGAACCCTGATCGTTGGCCGTCGGGCCGTCGTCCAGATCGGCGCCGACGATGACCACGTCTCCCCCGACCGCGACGGACGAGCCCATTCGATCGTCCGGCTGAGTGTCCCCGGCGGTGACCTTGGCGGTTTGCGTGGCACTCACCCACCCGCCCTGCGGCCGTACAAAAACGTATGCCGAACCGTGATTGCTTCCGAAGGAGTCGTCGAACCAGGCCCCCACCACGGCCGTCGTGCCGTCGTACGCAAGCGAATTCCCAAAATTGTCGCCGGACAGTCCGTCGCCGGCGGTTAGCTTGGCCGTCTCCGTCATGTTCGACCAACTCCCGCCCGAGGAGACAAAGACGTAGGCCGATCCTTTACTAAAATCATCGCCGACAGCGCCGGCAATCACCGTGTCGGATTTGACGACGACCGAGGACCCCAAGCCGTCAAACGTGGCCGCGTCGGACGCGAGCAGCTTGGCATCCTGTGTCTGTGTGCCGAGCCAGCCGCCGCCAATAGGCCGTGTAAAGACATAGACCGCGCCGCGCAAACTGTTGTGGTTCCACGCCCCGATCGCGACCGTATCGCCATCGATCGCCACCGATCTTCCAAACTGGTCGTTTGCGGCTTCGTCCGAGGCGATTAGTTTCGCCGTCTGTGTCATGGTCCCGCACCATCCCGCCACGGGTTCGACGAAGACGTATGCCGCGCCGGCATCCATTCGGGCAGGACTCGTCAGATCAGCGAGAAAGGCGCCGACGATGATCGTGCCGCCGGAAATGCCCACGGAAAAGCCGAAATTGTCGCTAGCAGCCGCATCGGAGGCCGTCAGCTTCGCCGCCATTTGCCAGCTCGTCGCCGTTCGACGAAAGACGAACGCCGCGCCGCGGTTCGAATTCGGGAAACCGTTGTCGGCCCCCGTAGCCCCCACGACGGCGACGTCTCCTGAGATCGCGACCGAGATCCCGATCAGATCGCCGGCGGCTCCGGCGGTGTCGGGGAATAGCCGCATAAACTCGGCGCCCACGGTGGCCATTGCGGGATAGGTCCACACCGTCATCAGACCAAGCCCCATGACCAGTACAAGTATTGCCCGACGTTGGTTATTCATTGACATCGAAATGCCCTCCAAGCCTGCGATTTGACATCTTCCATAGTCTACCATAAAGAGCGCCATGGGTAGACGTTTTTGGGGCTACGGGTGGTCGGATATTTAAGGCCCCGGCCAATCAATGGATTGACGAACCCCTGAAATCGCCGTCGCGGGAGGCATGCTGATGCCAAAGATGAGTGCGATTGTCGTCGCGGCAGGCAGCGGCGAGCGGTTCGGAGGCGGGGAAAACAAGGTCTTCGCCCACCTCGACGGCCAGCCGATCTTCCT
>CAYMXF010000002.1:12770-14123 GCA_964393935.1 uncultured Planctomycetaceae bacterium | reverse complement strand
GCCGCGCCGGTCTGCCCGGTGACGTCGACGCTCAAGCGAGTGGGCAAGGACGGCATCATCGCCGAGACGGTCAGTCGCGATGGGTTGCACACAGCCCAGACGCCGCAGATCTTCCGAAAGGAACTGCTCGTCAAGGCTTATGAGGCTTACAAGAGCGGCGCGGTGAAGCTGCCGGACGGACTACCGCTTACGGACGACGCTCAACTCGTGACCTCCGGCGGACATCCCGTCACCGGCGTGCCCGGCGACCCGCGCAACATCAAAATCACGACAAAGGGCGACATGGTACTGGCTTCGGCGATCCTTAAAGCGCTGCCCCAAAAGCCTATTGCACGCCGCGGGGCGTTCGAGGAAGCGAAGTGGTAAGCCGGGCGTTCGGACACCGTCTGTGAAAAATGAACAAATCACAGGTTAAAAACGTACAAGTTACATCGCCGATTGCGGCTACAGCCTTGACCTCGGCGGGGCTGGATGCTGCAATAGGCGAACCTGTCTCAGCGGACGAGAAGGCAGGGAGGGTTCCGCGGACTTGCCGCGGCATGTTCCAGGGATTGGTTCAATGGACTCCAACCGTTTTCGCTATTTCGTTATTAATAAGGTTCTGACCTCCGTCATTGTCATCGCTCTTTGCGGTTGCGAAGGCTGGAATCGTAAACACGATTACACCGTCGTCGACGTGAAGCCGCCGGCGGAGGACGCCGAGATCGTCAAGACCCGTTCCAATGACGTCGCCAACTTCGCCGACAAGGTCGAGGAGTTGATGGAGACGCGCGAGCGATACCTCGGGCAACTCAGGGACCTCGAGCGGCTCTACCTCCAAGCCGGCGACAGCGGCAAGGCCGGTTGGGCGCGCCGTCAACGCGCGATGACGGAGGCCGTCGAGGTGTATCCCTATTTGACCGCCGCCCCGGCGGAGCATCGCGCCGAAGTCTCGCCGCAAGAATCGATCCCCGAAGCGGACGCCGTCTATAACAAGGCGCTCGCCATCCACAACCAAGTCAAGCTGATTCCCCTGGCCGGCGCGCTGTCGAGCAACAAGAAGAAAGCGAAAGAATCGCTGGATCTGTTCAAGCAGGTGCTCAACAAATACCCGACATCGGACAAGGTCGACGATTGCGCGTTCTACTGCGGCGAAATCTACAAAGAATATCTCCGCGAGGATGACCCGGACGACGAGCTTTCCGTTCGTTATTACCAGTGGGCGGCGGCGCTGGATGCGAAGACGCCGCACCCCGCGCGGTTCCAGTGTGCCGTGGTCTACGACTTCCGCCGGCACGATCGCGCTCGGGCGATCGAACTCTATAACCAGGTGCTCGAAACCGAGGAAAACGGCAACAATTCAAACCAGCGGTT
>CAYMXF010000002.1:2421-12670 GCA_964393935.1 uncultured Planctomycetaceae bacterium | reverse complement strand
CCCGTGGTTTTGCCGTAGCGATTGCTACAATCTTTCGCGCGCAGAGTGCGACCCGAGGAATCACCATGGCCAACCCACCGAATATCGTTGAGCAATATCAAACCGCCCTCGCTGTGGGTGGATTCTGCATGCGCGAGGGCCGCGCTCTTATCGTAGTGACCGGCAAGGACCGGGCGGCGTGGCTGAACAATCTCGTCACCAACGTCGTCAAGACCCTCCAACCCGGCGAGGGAAATTATGCCTTCGCGACGAACATCAAGGGCCGCGTCGTTTTCGATCTGAACATCCTCGTTTTGGAGGACCGCCTCTGGCTCGACGTGGATCGGCGATTGGCCGAGACCGCGCGAAAACATCTTGAGCGATACATCATCACCGAGGACGTCCAGCTTACGGACCTGACGGCGAAGCTCGATCGTTATGCGATCCTTGGACCGCGCGCGCCGGACGCGGCGGCCCGTCTCGGGTTGGGCAACCTCGCGGCGATGAGCCAGTTGCAACATGTGGCCGGCGAGGTCGGATCGTCCGACGCTCGCTTGGTCCGGCACGACTTCGTGGGGTTGCTGGCCGTTGAGATTATCGTCATGGGCGAAGGCCGCAGTGCGGCGCGATCGGCGATCGACGCTGTCGCCGGCGAGTTTCAATTGGCGGAATTGTCCCCGGCCGCGATCGAAATCCTGCGGATAGAAGCCGGCATCCCGGCGTCGGTCGACGATATCGACGAAGAGGTCGTCCCTCCGGAGACGAATCAGATCGAACGCGGAATCAGTTACCACAAAGGCTGTTATCTCGGTCAGGAGGTCATCGAGCGGATGCGCTCGCACGGCGTCCTGGCCCGCAAGCTCGTGGGACTACGGGTCGAAGGCCAGGCTCGAGTCCCGCGCGGCGCTGAGATTCGATCGGAGTCATCCGCCGTCGGGCGGGTCACCAGTTGCTGCTTTTGTGAGGTCGTCGGCGCCATGCTCGCGCTGGGGTACGTAAAGACAAACCATGCAAAACCCGGCACACCCCTGCGAATCGCCATAGGCGAAGGCGATCGTGCCTGTGAAGTTATCGCGTTACCGGTGCGAGCTTAAATCGGTCTGGGGAACGATGAATCAGCGGCCCACGAACGGCGCCGTTGTCGCGGGGGTCGAATCTAGCTAAAGTCTTCATTCGCAAGGGAGCGTAGCTCAGTCGGTAGAGCAACGGCCTTTTAAGCCGTGGGTCCTGGGTTCGAGTCCCAGCGCTCCCAGTCCTAAACGCCTATCCTAAACTCGTTCCGAACCCCATCGCCGACGTGTCTCGTAACTGCGTCATACGGTTTTTGCGAATAGGAAAGAGTCGTTGAACGTATTCTGTGTGTAAGTTGGCAGGGGAAGCGTGCAAAGACCACATATTACAGTTATCGTTATCTTGAGGTTAACCCTTCTCCTTCAAAAAAACCCCACGGAGCTGTCGAAACGGGCATTCTCCTTAGATTTACGCGACTTAACGACGATGACAGGTGTGCATTTTCTCACAAAAATGGAAAATCCGGCTCGGCGACGAGGCGGTTTGGGGCTACTCAAGTAAGTCCCAAATCCGGGTATACGCAACAATTCTTGCCGTAACCTGTTAAAACGAGAGAGAGTTGCGGCCGATACCTCTTGACTCTGGCTTTCTGATTCTGGTACTATAGATCATAATTCGGTGAAAGTGGATGGACACCAAGGTTCTTCTTTTTCGTTCCTTGGTGATGTGGGAGCGAAATTTCTGACAGCCTCGATGGAGGGGCTTAAAAGTAGCGTCCGAAAGAAACGTGTTTTCCTTTCTGTTCACGCGGAGAGGACGACCGTTCGTTTTTTTTCCTCGTTTTGAAATCTAGGGCAAGGAGTAGGATCGATGACCAAGCGAACAATTTTGGCTCTGGGACTCGTGGTCTGTGCATGTGTGTGTTGGGCGTTTACGAACGCCGCGGCGGATCAGTCGGTCGTCACCACCGCGTCCGGGAAGAAGACCCTGCTTTCGACTTCAGGCATCCCTCGGGCGAACAAGCCGCAAATCAGCGAAGAGCAGCAGCTCATCAACGAGCGGCCGATCGACAAGCGCGATCGCAGCTTTCTGACCCACTCTCGACCGCGCGACGCATCCGACATTCTTCCGACCTGGCCGGCGGTCCCTCCGTTGAGCACCCGCGAGCGAGCGGCCGCGGATCCTCGCAGCTTCGGCCCCCCGCACTGCACCTTCGAGCCTTGTCAAACCCTGATCTACGAGAACACCGGCGGCAATTCCATCGGGTCGTTCGGCGATGCGGACAACGTCCCGCTGTGCGACGACCTCAACCTCGTGGCCGCCGAGACCGACCGGTTCGTCTGCAGCGTCAACGTCTCGATCGGCGGCGTCGCGGGTACGTCCGAATCGGCTACAGTGACCCTCAGCCTGCGAAGCGGCAACTTCTTCCCGATCTGTCCGGACGATCCCGCATCGACGGTCATTTACTGTACGACGAGGAATTTTCTGACCACCAATCCTCCTACGCTCCTGACCGTCGATATCAATCCCCCGATCCTGGTCGATGCCAATTTCTTATGGATTTGTTTGCAGTCAACGAATCTTGACGCGGCCTGGAGCATCTCTGCGGATGCCGAGGGGGGGAGCTTCACCGAGGACGACATCGTGATTCCCAACAGCAACCGGGGGGCCTGGGCCAACTGCGCAACGGCCCGTCCCCAAGACTTTTGCGAGGATCTCGGCCCAGGCCAGGCGGACGATTATTTCTATTACGGCGGTCCGCCCACGATCGCCGGTATGTACGTCGAAATCTTCGCCAATCCCGGCCCTCCGGGAGCTTGCTGCGACCGCGATCAGAATCCGGCGACTTGCACGGATAGCGTTTCCCGTGGGAATTGCCTTACCGGCCCCACGAAAGCATGGAAGGAAGGGCTTTGCGCTGCTTTTGACGACACCACCCCGCATTGTGCGACCTGCATCAGCGACGCGACCTGCATCAGCGGCGCAACGGTTTCATCGGAGCCCAATTGCAGCCCCGGCTACGTGGACACGACCAATGCAGGCTGCGAATCGTCCCCGAACGCGTTTGAGTCCATCTCCTGCGGCCAGTCGATTTGCGGCACGTCGGGGACTCACCAGTCGTCCTGCGTGACCGAAGCGGACTGCGCCCCTGGGGTTCTTTGCACGGGCAACATTTGTGCGGGCGCGGATGATTCTCGTGACACCGATTGGTATGAGTTGGTCTTGACGGCCACGCAACAGGTGACGGTGTTGGTCGAAGCGCGCTTCGACGCGGAAATGGCGCTCATCGATAACGGCGGCGATCCCACACACTGCACCGATGCGCTGCTCAACTTCGTCCAGGGCAAGGCCTGCGACGTTCTTTCGATCACGCGCTGTCTCCCGGCCGGTTCCTGGTGGATTCGGGTTCGCCCCAACTCCTTCTCCGGCTTGGCGTGCAGCACGAGGTATCGCATTACGGTGAACTGCGCTAATTGTTCGCTGCCCACGGGCGCTTGTTGCGATGCCAGCCCGGCTGGATGTTCGATACTGGCGCAAGTGGCTTGCGGGGGAGCGGATTGCGGGGGAGGAGCGCCTTGCGGTGGCCAAGGCGGTCAGTACCGTGGCGACGGCACCGTTTGCGCGACAGCGGGCTGCCCCGGCGTTCCGTCCAATGACAGTTGCGAATCCAAGATCAGTTTGACCGCCCTGGCGATTATGAAGACGTTTGATACGTCGTTTGCAAGCGATACCGACCTGCTCCCCTCGGGACAGGACGTTATCCCGAATTGCGATTTCGGGACCCCGCCCGGCGCCGATCCCGCCGGCGCGGTCATCCGCCAGGACATCTTCTACAACTATAAGATTCCAACCGTGTATTCGGGCGTCACCGTGACGTCCGGTAAGCTCGTCATCAGCACGATCGGCAGTTCGATCGACACCTTTGTCGTCATTTACGGCGATACCGGCGCGACGGGCGGAACCCAGCCTTGCGGCAGCGCGTTGTGCGCTGAGTCGCAGATTTTCTGCAACGACAATCGCATCGATGACGGGACGGCGTTCAGGAGGAATACGCTGTCGCACCTCGAACTCGACGTCCAGGCGGGCAGCACGGATTTCTTTGATCCGGGCGACTGCATCAAGATTCGCGTGGGTCGCGGCCGCCGCCCCGTTCTTCCGAGCCGGCCGCTCGGCGGACCCGGCCTGGTGAACATCGATTTCGTTCCGACCGCGCCGTCCCCCTACATCGGCGGCGCCGCCGGCACGGGGCGATGCTGTTTCTACGACGAAGGAACGCAAACCGTCGGTTGCACGATCGCGATCACGGAAACCGCCTGCAATGCCGCCGGCGGCAAATACCGGCAGTTTACCGATTTCAACCAGGGAGACCCGTTCGGGTTCGAAGATTATGCCGGGTGCAAGTCCGATCCCTGTCCGCAGAAGGGCGACGCCTGCTACACCGCGCTCGACCTGAACGCGGAATTCGGCGGTAACTCCGGCATGGTCACCCGGAACAGACAACACATCCTCTGGTGCAAGTACCGGATTCCCAGCGGCGTCAACGGCATCGTTCTTGATACCTGCGGTATGGGTCCCGGCGCCCTCTACAACAGCTTCACCAACCCGATCATCGGCGTCTACACCTATCCCCTGATAGGCACGAGCACCGGCGATTGCGACCTCGGCACGCTGCTCGCCATTAACGACGATTGTTCGGTGACCGAGTCCAGCTCGATACCGGCGATGCAAGTGGCGGCGTGCTTCGGCGGGGTCAACAACACCAGCGACGCCTGTCTATGCCTCGGAGTCAACGGCGCGGGCGGACCCCAGTCCGGCGACTACATCTACATCGCCGTCGGTTGTTCGAACGTCGCCGGCGGACAGTTTGAGTTCGAAGGCTCGCCGCGCGACATCGTCATCCCCGTCACCGATCCGCTCGACATCACCAGGCCCACCATCGCCGTCCTGCAGGTCACCACGGTGGCTGCGTGCTTGACGTGCGACACCGCCTGTCCAGGTGGATCGATTGCCGAAGGCGAGGCCATCTGTGAGGACACCAACAATCCGGGCACGGTCGACGCCATTGGACCACAGGACCTCTATAACGGCGGTTGCAACTCCACCCCGCCGGCCTTCAACGGTCCGATAGTGGCGTGCAGTACCACGCCGGTCCGGATCTGCGGCAAGGCCGGTAACTTCACCAACCCCTATCCGTGCGACGCCCCGGCGGATTGCCCGGCTACTGAACCCTGCACCGGCACGGGCGGCTCGTGTGTCGGTCCCATCTACATCAACCGTGATACGGACTGGTACAAGATCACCGTCCCGACGGCTTCGACCATCTCATGGCGGGTCGCCTCGAGCGAGTTCGCGCCGGAGATCGGCATCCTCGGCGACCCGCTGGGCGATTGCAACGCCACGACGGTCGCGTTCGACGCCCTTGATTTCCCGTGTGAACCACCGACCGGCACCCCGAATTCCCTGGAGGTGACGGCGGCGGTCTGCGCAGGGACGTATTACCTCTACATCGCGCCGAACGTCTTCGGCGGCATCGGCGATACGGAATGCGACAGCGATTACGTCGTGGAGGCGTCGTGCCAGCCGTTCGTTCAGCTTGCGGAGTGCTGCATCGGCGATATGAACAACGACGGCAAGGTCAACGGTGGGGATATCCGCAAGTGGATCGATACCCTCTTCTTCCCGCCGACCCTCTTCGATGACTTCCAGGGCTGCTTCGCGGCCAACTTCTGTCGCGCCGATGTCACCGGAAACGGCCTGATCGACGTGGCCGGCGATCTGCCCGCTTTCGTCAACTTGCTCGTCCAATCCAACAAGCCGATCTGTCCGACCGCCGCGGCGGACTGTTTCGACCCGGCCTATGGCCAGCCTCCGGGCATCCTGGAGACCGGTGAAGTCGGGTGTGTGAAGAGCGATCTGGACCTGAACTTGGATGATCGAGCGGCGGACTGCTTCTGCCCGGCGGAAAGCGGCGTCATTTCCCGCCTCTGCTGGTGGGGCACCTATCTGGACTTCGCCGGTCTCGAGTGCGGTCCGGAGCCCGATTGCTTCAAGGTCACCTTCTACAACAACAACAACGGCGCCGGCCGCTGCCCCGGCACCGTGATCGATCCGCCGGGCTATCAGTTCGTCGAATCGGCCACCGCCGCGGTCGTCCGAACGGCCACTGCCGGCTTGATCGCGCCCACGGGGACCCCCGCCGGCGGAACCGCCACGGAGTACATGTACACGGCCACGCTGCCGATTCCGTTGACCGTCACCGCCGGACAGTGCCTCTGGATCGAAATCGTCAACGATTCTCCGCTAAGCAACTGTCAATGGCAGTGGGAGACGTCGCCGAACGGCGACACCGTCCACGCGCAAATTGACGTCACTCCGGCGACCGGTGCGTTACCGACGGTCTATGCCGCGTGCGCGACCCCCGCCAACGTTGCGGCCATTGACATGGCCTTCAGCGTCGGCGTCCGCATCGACAAGGAAGGCTGCGGCAAGCCGCCCGGTCGGTGCTGCTACGACGCCGCCCCGCTGGGCGTGATCGATTGCATCGTGACCGCCCTGGATCGCTGCCAAGCCATTTTCTTCGGCGAGTGGGTCGAAGGCGGGAGCTGCCCGCCGAGCCCGGCCTGCACCCTCGGCCGCTGCTGCTACGCGGACTTGGCCAACGCGCCGCAGTGTGTGATTACGATGAAGTCGACCTGCGACAATCTGGATCAGACCTCGCCGCAGATCTCGACGCGGCCTGGCCTGTGGACCGCCGCCATCGCGGATTGCTCCGGCGGCAACGCCTGCCCGACCGGACGGTGCTGCGTCTACCCCCCGCTTCCCGACCCCCCAGTGTGTACGGCCGGCGTAACGGAAGCCGTTTGTCTGGCCCAAGGCGGCGCCTGGCTGTCAGGCGGAAACTGCGCCGGCACCCCGCCCTGTCCGTCGGCAATCTGCGACGTCAACACCCGTTGCCAGACCGCTCACGTCGTCAGCAACGTCCAGCAGGGCGGATACGTGAGCGATGCCGACAATACGTCGTTGGTGGCCGACGACTTCCGGCCCAGCGGAAACGGGACCATCAACCAGATTTGCTGGCGCGGCTTCCACTCGATAAACGGCTGCGATGGAGGTGTCGGCAGCGCCGAGACCTTTAACGTGAAGTTCTATAAAGCGGTGGCCGGCAACAGCCTCCCCGACCTCACGCAAGTGGTGGGCACCTACACCGGCCAGACGCCGACCAAGAGCATCCCAGTGCCTAGCGAGGCCTCTCCGGCGCCGCTCAACAGCCAGCAGTACAAGTATCAGTTGTCCTTGTCTCCGACGTTGGCCGTCAGCGCCGGCCAGTGCTACTGGCTCGAGATCCAGAACACGACTGTGGCGTCAAGCTGCGTCTGGGTGTGGGCCACCGCCGCCCCGAGCGACAGTCCCAACCGCCGAGCGGCGGTCCGAAAGACCGGTACCGGCGCCTTTGCCTATCAAGGCCTGGACCGCGACCTCGCATACTGCGTGGGCCCGGTCGTCATCGGCGCCACGGCTTGTTCCTATACCCCTCCGGCGCCGAGCAACAACGCCTGCTCGGCCGCCATCACGATCCTATCCGGTACTGCTAATGCCTTGGTCGGTACGACGATCGGCGCGACCATGGACGGATCGGAGTTGACGAATGCGGCATGCACCTTCAACAGCGCCGCCAACGGCGGCGACGTCTGGTACCGATACACGTCCAACGCGTTCGATCAGACCCTGACCGTCTCGACCTGCGGGGTCCGGACGTCGTTTGACTCGATGGTTTCGATACACAAAACGATGCCCGACGTACCGGTCGAGTGTCCGGGAAGTAGCTCGACGATCGTACTCGTAGGCCAGTCTTGCGACGACGAGGGCTGCACCTCCGGTCTGGGAACGCAGCAGCTCTTCTTCCCCAACAGGCAGGGCCGCAGAGTCGCCAGTGTCAACGCGATCGATCCGAACAAGACGTATCTCATTCGCGTCACCGGAAAGGACAGCGTCGCTCACTCCGGCGGCTCGAAGGGTGTGTTCAGTATCACCGTGACGCAGCCGTAGCAACGACCGGCGAATTTGTTAAGTTCTCAGCGGCCTCCGGAACGACACGTTCCGGAGGCCGCTGTTTTTTGGATTTCCCGGCAAGTCCCGAGTCTACGGAGATGCCGTGACCCGGCGCGCCGTTGATCGAATCGTCGATAGGATTGCGTTATCGTGGAGTGACGCGTTGGCCCGGGCGAACGTCGAATTGCCAAAGCCTCGTTACGTTCCGCAGCTTTTCGAGCGACCACATCTGGTCCAGAAGCCGTCTCTGCGTCTTCTCGGAGATGACGCCGCTCGCCAGCGTGCGAAACTTGTGCTCGACCTCCTCGTCGGACATGGGGTTGCGCGCGTGGCCGCGAGGGTATTTGACGGTCTTTTCATAGACCTTCCCATCGGCCATGCGGACTTTCAGGCGATTGGGAATGCCGTCCGGGTACCCGCGGTTGAGGTCGGCGGCCTCGACGATGGTCGTTCGGTCGAGCAGCTTGAGGTACTTTTTATCGGTGAACTTCTTGGGCGAAAATGTCTCGCGCGTGACGTCGCCGTCGATCAGGGCGCAGGCGGTCATGTAGCCCATGCTGTGATCGGCCGTCTCGCGGCTGGTCGGCCGCCACTTTTCCGGCTCGCTGCCGATGATGGACACCGCCGCCTCGAAAGATTCCATTTCAAGCTTGCGGATGTCCGTCCACGTGTAGCCGTCGATGCGGAACCGGCGGCGGATTTGCAGGGCCGCGTCGATCGAGCTTTGGGCGTGGTACTCCGCGGGCCAGAACTTGATGTAGGTCCGGTTGATCATGTACCCGGCGGATTTCGAGCCGAGCTTCACGCCGAACTTTCGGCCGGTCAGCATTTTGAACACGCCCTTGGGCCCTTCGAAGATCTCGTTCGGGCCGGTGAATCCCTGCCGGGCGAGATTGGCGGCAAAAACCGCGTTGCGGGCCGCGTTGGAAAACGCGCAGGCCTTCCACATGGAAATTTGGCCCGTACGGGTCTGCCGCGTGGCGATATTGCAGACGCCGGCCAAGCCCTGGGCGTGAACCATCTGCTCGGGCGTCAGCCCCCAAAGCTTCGAGGCGCCAAGCGTCGCGCTGAACGCCCCGTAGGTCACGTGGTCCCATCCGTTCGCACGAAGCGATGCCGCGTCGCAGAGTCGGCATTGAATCTCGTAAGCGATGACCGTTGCGAGGATCGCGTCCTTGCCGGATCGCCCTGCGGCCTGGGCGACGGCAAGCGTCGCGGCGATGTTATCGGACGGGTGCGCCGGTTCCTTCGATAGATAGGTGTCGTTGTAATCCAGGTAGCGGATGTGAGCGCCATTGGCGAAGGCAGCCATGTCCGGCGTCGTCCGGTGCTTCGTGCCGACGACGACCGAGCCCCCTTTGGCCACCGGCAACGCCAGGGCCGTCGCCCGGGCGATCGTCGCGGGCTTCGAGTGATAGGCCCCCAACGCCGTTCCGAGCGAATCGATGAAGCGGCGTTTCGTTTCGTGGACGGCCTCCGGCGTGAGGTCGCCGTACTTGAGCTTGTGGGTCCATCGGGCCAGCTTTTCTGCAAGCAGCATGGTTGCAAACTCCTTGAAAGAACGCCGCGCGTGCGGGGGCGAGATTAGACAATAGAATGCTCCCTGGCTCAACAGGACCGCCACAGGAACCAGGATCATGGCCTCCTCCCGCCAAGGACCGACGACCTCGCCGCCCCGCGTGCAAATCGGCGACCTCGCCCTCACCGTCCTCGATGGTGGACATCTCCGGCTCGACGGCGGGGCCATGTTCGGCATCATCCCCAAGCCGATGTGGTCGAAGACCGTCGAGTTCGATGAGGCCAACCGCATCCCCCTGGCGACGAACTGTTTCTTTCTGGAAACCGGCGGCAAACGAATCCTCGTCGAGACCGGCACGGGGCCGAAATCCAAGTACACTGAGAAGGAGCAGGGCTTCTTCCAAATCGGCGATCACTGGCTTCCTGATTCGCTCGCCGCCGCCGACATCGACCGGGCCTCGATCGATATCGTCGTGCTCACGCATCTGCACTTCGACCACGCCGGCGGGGCGACCATGCCGGATGGCCGTGGCGGCTACGTACCGACCTTCCCCAGGGCCAAGTACGTCGCTCAGCGCGGCGAGTGGAAAGACGCCGTGGAAGGTCATTGCGTCATGACCGGCACCTATCGAAAGGAAAACCTGGAACCGTTGGAGAAGGCCGGTGTGCTGGCGCTCGCCGACGGCGACGC
>CAYMXF010000002.1:0-2321 GCA_964393935.1 uncultured Planctomycetaceae bacterium | reverse complement strand
TGGAATTTAATCTCCCGGAAGAGTTAGTCGCCTTTCGCGACCTCACGCGGTCGTTCGCCGCCGAGCAGATCGCCCCCCATGCCCGCGAGTGGGATGCGAAGAAGTGGCTGCCCAATGAGGTTGTCGCCGAGATGGGCAAGATCGGCCTGCTCGGTGTGACTGTTCCCGAGGAGTATGGCGGCGCGGGTCAGGGCCTGCTCGCGATGACGGTCGTCGTCGAAGAAATTGCCCGTTGGTGCGGCGGCACGGCGCTCTTCGTCGCGGCGCATAGCGGTCTTTGCACGACGCACATCCGCCTGGCGGGTAATGATGCCCAAAAGAAAAAGTGGCTGCCGAAGCTGGCCACTGGAGAAGTCATAGGTTCCTGGTGCCTGAGTGAACCGGATTGCGGCTCGGATGCCGAGGCGCTCACCACTCGCGCGGAAAAGACCAAGAATGGCTGGTTGCTTAACGGCAGGAAGTTTTGGATCACCAACGGCAAGCGCGCCGGAGTGTTCGTTGTCACCGCGCGGACCAAGCCGGAGCGCGGAGCAAGGACCATTTCCGCTTTCATCGTCGAAGGCGATCGAAAGGGCCTCATCATCGGCGAGCCCGAGGACAAGATGGGGATGCGGGCCAGCGACACGGTCCCCGTGACCCTCGAAAATTGCGAAATCCCGGAGGAAAACCTCTGTGGCGAGCTGCACGCCGGATACGTCGATGCCCTTCGAGTGTTGGACCGCGGTCGGGTGACGATCGGTTCCCTTTCTGTCGGACTTGCCCGCGGTTGCCTGGAGGAAGCCGTGAAGTATGCGGCTCATCGTCACACCTTCGGCGTACCGCTGCACAGTCATCAAGCGATCCAGTTCAAGCTGGCGGACATGGAGACGCAGATCGAGGCGGCCCGGCTGCTCGTGCGGCAGGCGGCCTGCACGCACGATGCCGGCCGGCCGGACAAGGAGTTATGCTCGATCGCCAAGCTCTTCGCTTCCGAAATGGCCAGCCGCGTGGGCTGGGACTCGATCCAAATCCACGGCGGCGCGGGCTATACCAAGGACGTCTGCGTCGAACGACTGGTACGGGATAACAAGCTATGCGAAATCGGCGAAGGGTCTAGCGAGGTGCAGCGGATGCTCATCTCGCGGGCGGAATGTAAGCGACGAAGCTGGGCAGCATGACGATGGCGGTGACTTAGATGAGCGACACGGCGACAATGACAGGCGAAGTAGTCCCCTTCGGCTACGAATTGGACGAAGACCATGCGATGCTGCAGGGCAGCATCCGCGAATTCGCGAGGAGCGTCGTCGCGCCGGGTGCGATGGAGCGCGATATCAAGGGCCAATTTCCGGCCGAGATCATCAAGCAGCTCGGCGAGATGGGCTATCAAGGCATCTGCATCCCGGAGGAATACGGCGGCGCGGGGCTCGACGCCTTGGCCTCGGCGATCGTCGTCGAGGAGCTTTCGTACGCGGACGCCTCGGTCGGCGTCATCAATAGCGTGCAGAACTCGCTCGTCATCGACCCGGTTCTCAAATTCGGCACCGATGAGCAAAAGCGAAGGTGGCTCCCGAAGATGGCCTCCGGCGAGTGGCTTAATTGCTTCTCGCTCAGCGAAGCCGGCTCCGGCAGCGACGCCGGCGCGATGAAGTGCCGCGCGGAACTTAAAGGCGACCAGTGGGTGGTGAACGGCACCAAGATGTGGGTCACCAACGGCGCCGAGTCTGACATCATCCTCCTGTTCTGCCGCACGGAAAATACGGACCGGCGGAACGCCAGTTGCTTCATCGTCCCCAAGAATACTCCCGGCCTGACCGTCGGAAAGCACGAGGACAAACTCGGCATCCGTGGCAGCAGCACCACGGAGCTGATCTTCGAAAACTGCAAAGTGCCCGCGGAAAATATGCTCGGCGAGCGCGGCGGCGGTTTGAAGATCGCTCTCACGGCGATCGACGGCGGCCGGCTCGGCATCGCCGCGCAAGCCCTCGGCATCGCCCAGGCGGCGCTCGACCGCTCCGTCGATTACGCCCTCCAGCGCAAGCAGTTCGGCAAGGCCCTGTCGGAGTTTCAGGCCATCCAATGGAAGATCGCCGACATGGCCGTACGGATCGCCGCCTCGCGGGCCCTGCTCTACAAGGGCTGCTGGCTCAAGGACAAAAATGTCCACTCAATGCACATCGCGGCGATGGCCAAGGTCTTCGCCGCCGAGACGGCGACGTTTTGTGCCAACCACGCCATCCAGATCTTCGGCGGCATGGGCTTTTGCCGCGAAAGCGAGGTCGAGCGCTACCTCCGCGACGCCAAGATCACCGAGATCTACGAAGGCACCAGCGAGATGCAGCCCA
>CAYMXF010000001.1:51734-52899 GCA_964393935.1 uncultured Planctomycetaceae bacterium | reverse complement strand
TGAACATTCGATTCTTAACTTAATGGCATTCTAGAATGACCCCTTTGATTTCCCCCACTGGATGTTGTGCGAGACGGTGAGCAAGACTAGAATGCCTGTCGACTTCATATTATGGATTCTCGTTGTCGGTGCTTTGGTGCCATTTTTTTGGGCCATCGTGCGCCCATCATCGAAGAAAATCAAACGCGCCCTCATTATCGAACTGGCGGTTGGAGTCCTGTTTTTCCTCGTTTATGTCTTGCCCGTCCAACACATGGAGAGACTTGCTCGGAACGGCGATACGAATGCACAATATTGGCTCTCGAAGTGGTACAAGAGTCGTTTCGATTATCTCTGGCCTGATCACCGCAAGAGTGTTTATTGGCTACAAAAAGCGGTGGATGGCGGCAACCCTTACGCGATGGAAGAGTTGGCGTGGCGCTACGAGTTTGGAGTCGGCGTTAATCGGGACCCCGAAAAGGCGAGAGAGCTTTATTCAGCGGCGAGCCGTCTTGGGGCCGTAGACGCGAAGCAACTCCGTCAGGAATTGGAGCGAGGAGCGAAAAACGACGAATGAAGGGTCAGCGGACAACGCTCAAGACCTTCCGCGGCGGGGATGGCTGGAGCGGGACCGCATGGCCGGGCGAATAGGGTTCGCGGGCGATTGTTGAGCGAAGACCAACGCCGCTCAGCGGATGATCCGCATCTTGCCCACGTTGGGGATGACCGCGGGCGTGTCGTTCGAGAACCGATAGCCGCCGGGCCAATAGACGAAGAAGGCCCGGCCGATCATCTGATCGCCGGGGACGGTGCCGTACTGATAGTTGCCGCGGGCTTCGAGCAGCGGACACACCTGCCACCAAAGGCGGGAGTCCTTGCTCTGCGGGCTGTTGTCGCCGAGGCAGAAATAGTCCGGCGGATCGGTGCGCAGGAGGATGGGGTTGGTCGTCGTGCCCCAACCGGGATAACGCGCGAAGATATTCTTCGAAATGTCGTCGAGGGTGAAGTCGGAGCGGTAGTACACGTCACGGTCGACGGTCAGGTGGCGGATTTCCAGCGGCCAGCCCGAAGCGCCGATTCGAACCGCGGCCTCCGGGCCCGGCGAGACGTGACCGGCCGCGCGGAGCAGCGCGCCGACGTCCGGGGTGTACTGGCTGTCGTCCGTGGCGATGATCTCCTCGCCGTC
>CAYMXF010000001.1:49735-51634 GCA_964393935.1 uncultured Planctomycetaceae bacterium | reverse complement strand
CAGACGTCGCCGACGTTTTGCCGGGGTTGCAGGGCGCCATACGGATTCGTGCGGACCATCGTCAGATCGTTGTAACCGTAAGAATCCTGAATGGTTTTGCCGGCCAGGCGAAGCCAATGCTCGTGGGCGTCCTGCGGCCTGAACTTCACGCGAGATGTCGAGGAATCCCACGAACTATGCCCTTGTTCCTCCGGCATCCACGCCGGCAGGAATGGCGGGATCGCCGATAGCCGGGAGAAGTCCGGCTTGTAGTCGTGGTCGTAGTGGAGCATCCACAGCGATTCCTGCGATACAGGAGTCTTGCGCTGGATTTTGAGCAGCTTCCCGAGCCGCTCTTGCTGTTCGGGGTTGAGCCGACGGGCTTCCGGTTGGCCGATCGGCGGCGGTTTGGAGAGGGCCTCGCGGATGTCGGCGGGGACGGCCTCGGCCGGTGCGGCATAGATGTCGCCGTCGATGATTTCCAGAACCTCGCCGGGAAGGCCCAGCAAGCGTTTGATGTAGTTCTGTTCGCCGTCCACCGGCTCCTTGAAGACCACCACGTCCCAGCGCTTCGGGCCCAGCCACCGGCTGCCCAGGTCGTAGGGCCATTTGAGAACGAGGATGCGATCGCCCGAACTGGCCACCACAGGCTCTTCCTTGGTATTCAGACGGCCGTTGCGGCCTTCGGAGTAACCGCAGTTCGGGCAGTGGACGATGGCGCTGCCCCGCAGCTCCGCTCTCCCCGCCGCGTCCTCGCGGATTCCATAGACGATCGGATACTTGCAAAGGTCGCAGCGGTGCTCGCCGTGCTGGCCGTACAGGCCGGGGGCCATCGAGCCCGTGGGGATGACGAAGGCCTCGACGATGAACGCCCGAAAGACGAAGGCCAGGATGAAGGCGACGACAATGGATTCGATGGTGTCGCGGACGCCGTCGGGCCGGGGTCCGTCGGGCATCCGGTCGACGGGCCGAAAGCTCGCCGCCTTGTCCGGAGCGGGAGCCTTGGGGGCCGTGGGTTGGCGAGTGTCCATCGTTTGCGGGCCTGTCATCACGGTGGCGATCCGATGCCTGGACAATACAGAGCCCTCCGGACAGCGTCAAATAGGCGACTCGCCCCCTGGCACATCGTTGGCGTTAGGGTCGACGTCGTTATTACGCTTACGATCGAGGGGTCGTCGGAGTTCCGTCGTCGAGGGTGCGGCCAACTACGTGTCACAACAAGGCGTCATCCAGATCATCGTCAACCCCGTCTCCGGGCGGTCGGGCAATCGCGCCTTGGTGGAGGCCCTGCGCCTTCAAGCCGAGTCGGCCGGGCTGACCGTGACGATTCGACGGACCGAGGGGCCGGGCCATGCCGAGACGCTCGCGCGGGAGGCGTGCGAGATAGGGGCCTCCGCGCTCGTCGTCGTCGGGGGCGATGGGACGATCCGCGAGATCGTGAACGGTGTGGCACCGGCTATCAGCCGGTGTTCTCCCGAAATAAAAGCCCCACCGATCCTGATCGTGCCCGCGGGAACGGAAAACATCCTGGCGAAGTACCTCGGCCTGCGGCGGGAGGCGTCGTGGCTTTGGCAGGTGCTGCGGGACGGGCGTGAAGTCGAGCTGGACGTGGTGCTTTCGGGAGGGCGGCGATTTCTATTGATAGCGGGGGTCGGCTTCGACGCCGAGGTGGTCCGGCGATTGAGCCTGGAGCGTCGCGGTCACATCACCTATGCAAGTTACTTCTGGCCGGTGTGGCGGTCCTTCTGGAGCTACCGACAGCCGCAAGTCTTTGTGGAAGCGGATGGTAAGCTGGTCTTCGAAGGCCAAGGGCTGGTCTTCGTCGGCAGTATACCTCGATACGCGATCGGCCTGCGCCTGCTGTCGCGCGCGGTCCCCGCGGACGGGCTCCTCGATGTCTGCGTTTTTCAGTGTTGCAAG
>CAYMXF010000001.1:32843-49635 GCA_964393935.1 uncultured Planctomycetaceae bacterium | reverse complement strand
CTTCTCGCGACCGGGCTTCATAACGTCGTCAAGCATCATCATTCCGTGTCGTTCGAGGAAGAAGTCGCCCGGGTGCATCGTTTGCACGACGCAGGCGAGCTTCAACGCGTCAGCGCCTATCTTTTTGATTTGCTCGCCAAGCCCGATCGGCCCGCGGCCCAGCGAGCGGAGTTTCACCGTTTGTTGGCGGGAACGATCTATCGCGTCGAATCCGATTTCACGCTGCACAATCTTCAAAACGTGTCGGCGATCATCACGCACTTCGAAAAGGCCCTTCGATGGGGGATGCGCCCGGAGGCGCAGGATTGGGTCGGCCTGGGCGATGCGTATCGCTGGACACGACAAGACGGTCCGGCGGTGGACGCCTACAAAGAGGCGCTCAAGTGCAAGCCGCCGCATGCGGATCGCGTTCGGCGTCAGCTTCTGGAGATGCAGTTGGCGCAGGGGTCGATGACCGCGGGTTTGCGGACGGAAGTGGACGCAATCCTCTCGGATGTCTGCGCGTCCCCGGGCAATTTCGTATGGGCGCTGGAACAAAAAGTGCAGTCCCTATTGGAGCGAGGGGATGCCGCGTCGGCCATGAGCTTGATCGAGCAGGCCCAGACGCGACTGGCGGGAACGGAAGAACGACCGGCGGTGCGCTATCTTGGGGCCCTCTGCCTGCGCGAGGCCGGATTGTGCGGCGAAGCGGAGCAGGAGCTTCGCAGTCTTCGGAACGAGTGGCGATCGCACGACGAACTGTGGGGCAAGGCGGGCTGGTTGCTGGGACGATTGCAACAAGAGGACCAGCGGCCGCAGGCAGCGCTGTCTTTCTACGGCGAGGTCTTGCGTTCGTTCCAGAGCGGCGACCTACACGACATCTGTACATTGGGGCAGGCGGAATGCTTCGCCTCGCTTCAGCGCTACGAAAAGTCGTTGGGGGCGTTCTCGGATATCAAGGCTCGGCTGATCGGCAAGGCTCGGTCGCGGTCCTTGGATCGCGGCGCTGTTCGCACGATCGTCTCGACGATCGGGGAGTCGTTGATCCAGGACGGGCGCCTGGAACTCGGCGTCGATTATCTCAAGCTGGCGTTGGATTTGGTGAGCGCCGAGGAGAACGCGCTGCGAGGTTCCTATCTTGTTCGCGTCGCCGGCGCACTGGAAGAGATGTCTCGCGCCGAGATGCGTGACGAGAAGGCAATCGGGCAGGATCCTACACGATCGCAGAAGCGCCTTGCCGAGGCGGCCGGGTTGCATTTTGAGTTGGCAGGCTTGCGGACGACGGACGAGGCGGCGTGCCCGCGAGCGTTGGAGGCGGCAGCGGATGATTTTGAAGCGGCGGGCCGGCCCCAACGGATGGTCGAAGTCTTATCGCGCTTGACGGCGGAGTATCCGAACTACGAAGGCCGCGCGGGTGCGCTCTATCGCATGGCACAGGCCTATCGCGCGGACGGGCACTGTGCCCGAGCGATCGCCACGTATGAGTTGGTGATGCAGTCGTATCCGCGACTGCCGGATGCGCTTCGGTCGGTCGTGCCGTTGGCGGAGTGCTATCTCGTGCAGGGCGGGCCGGCGACAAAGCGCGGCGTCGAACTGCTCCTGAGCGTGGTGGACGACAAGGGGCCGCAGCCGCTGTTTTCACCGCAGGCGATCGAGTATCGCCAGGCGCTGCTTCAATTGGCGGATTACTACAGCCGGGCCGACGACGAGGAGGTGCCCAACCATTTCGAGAAAGCGATTCGCCGGTTGGAAGACGCGGTCGCGTTCTATCCCGACGATCCAGGGATGCCCCGGCTGAAGTTTCAATTGGCGGATGCGTATTGGAAAAGCGCGGGCGCGCTTCGGCCGTTGGCGACCACGCAGCCGAGCGCGCTGGCCCGGCAGGCCGGTGTACAGGAAGTCGAGCGCCGGTTGTCGCGGTCGTTGGAACTGCTTGGCGATGTGATCGCGGCGCTCGCCCCGCACGACACCGATAGGCTTTCGGAAGTGGAACAAACGCAGCTCGAAGCAAGCTACCTCTATCGCGGGGACTGCCTATTTGACCTGGGGCGTTACGCGTCGGCGATTGAGGCGTATCGGGAGGCGGCGTGGCGCTATGAGAACCGACCGGCCGCGGTCTCGGCGACGCTGCAAATCGTGCAATGCCACCAGCGATTGGGTCAGGCCCAGGAGGCGAAAAGCGCGCTGGCGAGGTTGGGTTGGCTGCTCAAGAAGACGCCGGCCTCGGCGTTCGACGAGCGGCGGGGAATGCGGCCGAAGGCGTATTGGGAAGCGCTGGTGGGTCGTCTGGAACAGAGCGGGGCTTCGTAGCGAAGGCCGCGGGTACGAGTCGGGAGATCGCAAATGGTGAAGGCGAGCGAGTCACGGGACACGACGGCGTTGATCGGGCTCTTGGAGCAACAGCGCGTGCTGTACGGGCGGCTCCGGCTCCTGGCGGATCGCCAGCGGGCATTGGTCGTGCAGGACGATCCGCAACCGCTGCTTGCGCTGTTGGCGGAGCGGCAGCGTCACGTGGACGGGCTGGTCGGTTTGAACGAGCGGCTGGCGCCCTATCGCAGCGAGTGGACGACGGTGTACGGCGGGTTGGACGAGCCGATGCGGCGGCACGTCGCGGAACTGCTCGAAGAGGCGAACGCGGCGCTGGGCTCCATCTTGCAGAGCGACAGCCACGACACGGCGGCGCTGACGGCGCGGCGGCAGGGCATGGTGCAACAGCTCGCGGCGGTGGATGCCGGGACACGGGCCAACGCGGCGTATGCGTCGGCCGGCACGGCTGTGCGATCGCAACTGGCGGATGCCGAGGCGTAATCCACGAGTTTGGATGGTCGTGATGATTGAGACAGCGGAAGAACCGGCCGTGATCAGCCAGCGCGAGCGCGAACTCGCGGCGATCATCTCGTCCTACAACGAGGTGACCGAGCGCTTGAAGGACGCGCACGAGCGGCTGGGCAGTGAAGTGTCGCGGCTTCGCGAGGAATTGCGCCGGAAAAACGTCCAACTCCGCCGGCGCGATCGTCTCGCGGCGCTGGGTGAGATGGCGGCAGGGCTCGCGCACGAAGTGAGGAATCCGCTCGGCGGGATTGCGCTGTATGCGTCGATGCTGGAACGGGAGTTACCGGAGGCGTCGTCGGCTCGAGGCGCCGCTTCAAAAATCTCGCTTGGAGTGCGGACGTTGGAGCGGCTGGTCTCGGACATCCTCGATTTCGCGCAGGAGCGGCCGCTGCAACGCCATGCGTGCCGGCTCGCGAACCTGTTGCCGGCGCTGGACGCATCGGTCGAGCCTTGGGCCCGGCAGTATCAGAGCGACGTCGTCATCGAACCCAAGGCGGGCGAGTGCCCGGTGTATTGCGATCCGGAGCGGCTGGGGCAGGCGTTGCTGAATTTGGTCATGAACGCCGTTCAGGCGGCCGGCCCACAAGGAAAGGCGTGGCTCGCCGCGCGGCCCAAGTCCGATGGCGCGGAGATCGAGGTGTCCGACACCGGGCCGGGCATCCCGAAGGAAGACCTCGATCGGATCTTCAACCCGTTCTTTACGACGAAGGCGCAAGGGACGGGGTTGGGTCTGGCGATCGTGCATCAGATTGTAGAGGCGCACGGCGGCACGATCCGCGCCGGCAATCGCCCGGAGGGTGGAGCGAGATTTTTGATCTGGCTGCCGGGAGAGGAAGCGAGCGGCGCGACGAAATCGTTGCAACCCGATGAAGTAGTGGACGAGAACGAGGACCGTTAGCGGTTAACAAAAAAATTGGAAAAACGCGGCGTGAAAAGCGCGGCCTGGTCCGGCCGGCAAAGCGTCGCACAAGCGATGGAGCACGACCGATGGCTCGAATTTGCATTATCGACGACAAGGATGTCATGCGGGATTCATTGCGGGATATTTTGGGCGTGGCGGGCCACGAGGTCAGCGCCTACGCCGATCCGCAGCAAGCGCTGACGGAGGTCACGCCGACGCGCTTCGACGCGATCATCAGCGACTTGAAGATGCCGGGCATGGACGGCATCGACGTGCTGCGGACGCTCAAGAGCCGCGGCGTGGAGACGCCGTTCGTGCTGATGACGGCGTACGCCAGCGTGCCGACGGCGGTCGAGGCGATGAAACTCGGGGCCTTCGACTACATTCAAAAGCCCTTCGATTCCGAGGCGATCGGCATGGTCGTCGAGCGGGCGGCGACGATGAACCGTCTGCGCGGCGAGAACGAGGCCCTGCGTCTATCGCTGCACGATCTGGAAGGCGACGCGGAACTGATCGGCTCCGGCCGAGCCATGCGGCACGTCCGCTCGCAACTCGAGCGCGTCGCCAAGAGCCAGGCGACCGTCCTGATTCAAGGCGAGAGCGGCACGGGCAAGGAGCTTGTCGCAAGGGCGATCCACGAAGCCTCGCCCCGCGCGGGACGGCCGATGCTTTGCGTGAACTGCGCGGCGCTGTCGGCGACGCTTTTGGAGAGCGAGTTGTTCGGACATGAACGCGGGGCGTTTACCGGCGCGGACCGGCTGCGGAAGGGGCGTTTCGAACTCGCCGAGGGCGGGACGCTACTCCTCGATGAGATCAGCGAGGTCTCGCTGCCGGTGCAATCCAAGCTGCTGCGAGTTTTGCAAGAGCGGCAGTTCGAACGCGTGGGAAGCAGCGTTTCGCAGTATTCCGACGTCCGCGTCGTCGTGACCACGAATCGCGACCTGACCGATTGGGTCGCGCGGCGGCGCTTCCGCGAGGACCTGTTCTTCCGGGTGAGCGTCTTACCGGTGACGTTGCCGCCGCTGCGGGATCGACGCGAGGACATTCCCGAGTTGGTGGAATATTTCCTTCGGCGGATCAGCCGTCGCGAGGGCGGCGAGCCGCGGCGGATCGCGCCGCGTGCGGTGACGATGCTCGAAAGCTATCACTGGCCCGGCAACGTGCGCGAGCTGGAGAACATCTGCGAGCGCGCGGTGGTGCTCTGTCAGGAAGCGGAGATCGACGCGCCGCTGATCGAGCCATGGCTGTCGAGCGCGGCCGGCGCCGAAGGCGGCAACCGCCCGATGCGGCCGGGACACATGATGGAGGACATGGAGCGGTCGCTCATCGAGCAAACGCTCGTGCGCTTCAACGGTCATCGCGAGAAGACGGCCAAGGCTCTGGGCATCGGCGTGCGCACGCTGGGAATGAAGATCAAGAAGTGGCGCGAAGAGGCAGCGGCGCTGTTGCAGCAGAACCAGCGCCGCGCCGGTTAACGACGATCGTGCAGTCCGGCGGATGCTGCGCTTTGCGGCGCAGTTTTTGCCCGCCGCGGCGGCGCGGTTCGGATAAGAAGGGTGTTACCGCCGCTTCCCGCGAAGCGAGCCGATTGGCACGGCGCTTGCTGGGTGGCGGGCGGATAGGCGTAAGAAAGCAGGGCAACAGACCGTGTTCGGACCGGAAATGACGGATGGCGGACCGATCCCGCTGTTGGAAAGGACGCTGGCCTTTGCGGAGGCACGGCAGCGGATGTTGGCGACGAACATCGCCAACCTCACGACACCGGGCTATCGCGCGAAGCAGCTCGACATGGCCGCGTTTCAGAACGCGCTGCGCGAGGCGGCGCGGAAACGGTCGGACGGCGACGGATCGTTTGCACTGGGCTCGACGCGGGAGTTTCGCGTCGATGATCTCGGCCTGTTGCAAGTGACGCCGAGCGAGACGCCGGCCGAGAACCTGCTTTTTCAGGACGGCACCAACGCCTCGATCGAGCGACAGATGGCGCAGCTCGCCGAGAACGCGATGTTGAACCAGGTTTCGGCGGAACTCTTGAAGGGTTATTACGACGGACTTGGCAAAGCCATACGCGGACGAGCGGGATGATCCCGGCTTGAGTAAGGATTGGATAGATCATGTTCAATGCTATTGATATCAGCACCTCCGGCCTCGTCGCACAGCGCACCCAAATGGACGCGATCGCAGGGAATATCGCCAACGCGAAGACGACGCGACGGGCCGATGGGCAGCCGGGGCCGTATTTGCGCCGGGTCGCGCTCCTTGCGACGGGCGACGGGCGGGGTGGGCTCGGCGTACACGTCGAGAAGGTCGTCGAGGACACGCAGACCAGCCCCGTTCGGGTGAAGGACCCCGGTCATCCCGACGCGGATAAGGACGGTTACGTGTCGTATCCGAACATCGATCCCTCGACGGAGATGATCAATGCGATGGTCGCCGTGCGGGCGTACGAGGCGAACGTGACGGCGATTGAAGCGGCGAAATCGATGGTGGCCAGCACGCTGCGAATTCTGGCCTAGTATGAGTATTTGTGGCACAGGCTCTTAGCCGGTGCTCGCACCCGCCGCGGCGGGTGCCATAGGAGAAGACGATGTCGGACCTTTCGATCAATAGCGGCGCGGCGAACATCTTGCCGCCGATCCCACCGGTGACGCAGACCATGCCGATCGGAAAATCCGCGCCGACGGGCGGGAAGGATTTTCAGTCGTACTTGCTCGACAGCCTGGCGAAGGTGAACGAGTTGCAGACCAGCGCGGACGAGGGCGTACAGAAGCTCATGACGGGCCAGACGGACAATGTCGCCGAGGTGCTCAGCGCCAGCCGCAAGGCCGGGATCGCCTTCGATTTGCTCATGGAGATTCGCAACAAACTGATGGACGCGTACACGGAGCTGAAGCAGATGCGCGTGTAGTGTGTGTGGCACCGGCTCTTGGCCGGTGCCAACGAACACAGGCTAAGAGCCTGTGCCACAAGCGGGCGGAGCCCCGCAGTCGTTAGTAGCAGGATGCTATGGAATTTCTCACCTCCCAGTTCAAGCAGATCGGCCAGCAACTTCGTAGCACGACGCTCTCGCAGCGAATTGCCGTCGGTCTGCTTGCGATCCTCTTGGTCGTGGGGATGTGGGGGATGATCTCGTGGGGCGGCGAGCCGGAATGGGCGCCGCTGCTCGATCAATCGTTCACCGCGGATGAAATCCAACGCGTGCAGCGCGAACTTTCGCAAGCGGGGGTCCATTCCAAGGTCAAGGGCGATCGCGTCGAGATTCGAGCGGGTGATGAGGAAAGGCAACGACTTCAGGCGTACCTTGTCGAACGCGGCGCTCTGCCGGTGGATACGAGCCTCGGCTACGTGGCGCTGGTTAAGGAAAACAGCGTCTTCGTCGGCGAGCAGAAGTCGCGCTGGCTCGAGTCGCGCGGCCTGGAAGCGGAACTGTCCGGCGTCTTGCGGCGATTTCAGGGAATCAAAGATGCACGCGTGCTGGTCACGGTGCCGCCCAAGCGCGGATTCGGGCGCACCGAGGGCGGATCGAGCGCTAGCGTCGCCTTGACGATGCAGGACGGGCAGGAACTCGACAAGCAGCGGATCATGGCGGTCGCCAATTTCGTCGCGGGGGCCGTGCCGGGACTGGAACTAAAGAATGTCAAGATCACCGACGGCAAGCGTTTCTATCGTCCGCCCGAGGGCGGCGAGCAGATGCCGACGGAACTCCTGGAACAGCAGCAGCGGATCGAAGACCGCTACATGCAAAAGGTTTACGACCAGCTTCGCCACATCGAAGGCGTGGTGGTCAACGTACACGCGAAGCTCCGTTCGGCCAGTGAGCGCTCGCAGCAGGAGGTGTACGGGCCTCCGGTGATCGATCGCGAGACGTCGACGACGGAAGAGATGACGGGTGGGTCGAAGGCCGCCGAGCCGTCGGTGAGGCCGAACACGCGTGCCGGTCTGGGCGATGGCGGGACGGCCTCGATGAACACCAAGGAGGAGAGCGATTCGTCATTCAACAACAAGCGCGACGTGAAGTTGACGGTGGTCGACGAGCTGCGCGGTTCGGTCGAGCGGGTCTCGGCGTCCGTGAGCATCCCGCGGAGTTATCTGGAGCGAATCCTCGTCGGCCAAGCGAAGGGCAAGGACGGCGGCTCGATTGAGAAGATCGCCGCGATGGAACTGCCGCGCATTCGAACGCTCATCAAGCCGCTCATCGACGCGACGAAAGACGATCAAGTCGTCGTGGATTGGTATTACGACCTGCCCGCGGGGACGCAGCCGGCCGCTCAGGCGACGCCGGCAGGCTTCGTCGCCCTGGCGAAAGACTACGGGCCGAAAGTCGGGTTGGGGCTGCTTGCGATCGGCGGTTTTCTAATGATGATGCGCATCGCGCGCAAGGCGTCCGCTGCGCTCGGAATACCGTCCACCGCGACTACCGCCGGCGCGCCGGTGCCGGTCTGGGGAATGCCGAACGTCGGCCTGTATGACGAACCGGTGGGCGACGTGTCGCCGCTTCGGTCGTTGGATAGCGGATCGATGGCGGTGGGCGAGGCCCGCGAACTCCAAGGCGTCTTGACGGCCCACGAAGTAGACGAGAACACCGTGCGGACGCAGCAGATCGTCAAGCAGATCGGGCAATTGGTGAAAGAAGACGCCTCGACGGCTGCGGGGATTATCAGTCAGTGGGTCGTCGACGAAGCGTGACCCGGCTTTTGGTTGGTGAGGAAATAATCACCGATGGCTGTGAAAACCAAAACGAACGCCGGCAACTCGCGTGACGAGGCGATGACGGGATTGCGCAAGACGGCGGTCCTCCTCGTCAGTCTCGACAAGGCCACCGCCTCCGCCATTCTCCGGGAACTCGATCCGGACAGCATCGAGACGATCACGCGCGAGATCGCCAATCTTCGCAATGTCACCGAGGATCTCCGACAGCAGGTTATTCAAGAGTTTCACACGCTCGCCTTGGCCCGCTCGTACACCGAGGCCGGCGGGCTCTCCTATGCGCGGATGCTGCTCACGCAGACCCTCAGTAAGGATGAGTCCGATCGGATCATGCACCAAATCGAGCACCAGTTCTATGCCAAGCCGTTCACGTTCCTGCACAAGGCGGCGACGGAGAGCCTGCTCACGTTCATTCAGGACGAGCATCCCCAAACGATCGCGTTGATTCTGGCGCACCTGACCGCCGACAAGGCCAGCGAGATCCTCGCGGGGTTGCCTCAGGAAAAGCAAGTTGAAGTGGTGAGTCGAATCTCCAACATGGAGCAGACCAGCCCCGAGGTCATCAAGGAGGTGGAGAAGGGCCTGGAGCATCGACTGTCCGGTCTGATGACGGACCGGCTCCAGCGCGTCGGCGGCGTCGAGGCGGTCGCGGAAATCTTGAACCTGACCGATCGATCGACGGAGAAGGGCATTCTCGAAACGCTCGGCGAGGAGGACCCCGAGTTGGTGGATCGGATTCGGCGGCTGATGTTCGTCTTCGAGGACATCCTGCTGGTCAACGATAAGGGCATCCAGTCCGTGCTCAAGGAAGTGGAGTCGAGCGATCTGACGCTCGCGCTGAGAACGGCGACGGACGAACTGAAGCACAAGATCTTCTCGAACATGTCCGAGCGCGCGGCGCAGATGATTAAGGAAGAGATGGAGTACATGGGGCCGGTGCGGCTGTCCGACGTGGAGATGGCGCAGCAGAAGATCGTGGACGCCGTGCGCCGGCTTGAAGACGCCGGCGAGATCATCATCGCCGGGCGCGGCGGGGAGAAGGAGTTGATCGTATGAGCCGCGCGGTCATCAAAGGAGGACGTGGAAGGATCGTCTCGCAGGGCTATTGCAGCCTCGATCTGCGGGACATCTCCGCGCAGGCGGGTTCAATTCTTTCCGATGCGAAGATCGAGGCAGCGCGAATCGTCGCGGACACCATGGCGCAGGCCGCGGCGCTGCGGCAAAGCGAAGCCAAGGCCGGCCGCGAAGAGGGCCATCGAGAAGGTTCGACCAAGGGACATGAAGCGGGTCGGGCGGCGGCGCTGGCCGAGGCCCGAGAACGGTTTGGAGAAGAACATTTGTCGCTCGTCTCTACCCTCACAAACTTGACGCAGCAGTTCTCCGCGAAGCGCGAGCGGCTCTATCTCGAAGCCCGGCAGGACGTGGTTCTGTTGGGCATTGCCATCGCCTCGCGGATTTGCAACAAGCTCGCCGGCGCGGAGGAACTTTCCTTGCAGGCGGCGACGCAGGCGTGTCAGGACGCCTTGGCGATGCTTTCCGAAGCGACGCAGGTCGTCATCCGATCGCATCCCGGCGACGCGGCGGCGATCGAGCGATTCTGCGACGAGTTGAGCCGGTCGGTGAAGTCGTCGCGGCATTTGCGGATCGTCGAGGATTCAAACGTCGGCCGCGGGGGCGTCGTCGTCGAGTCGGCCGAGTCGTCGGTCGATGCCACGATCGCCTCGCGGATCGAGCGGATTGCCGACGAACTTATCGCCGGATGGCGCGAGCGGATGAAACAGCGGTCGATCCAATCATGAGCGTGCTGGCGCAACAGATCGAAACGGCGCGAAGCGTCGCCTGTCTGGGCGTCGCGGGGCAGGTCCTTTCCAGCACGGGCATGACCATTCAGGCGGCGGGGCTGCCGGTGCCGGTGGGCTCGCTGTGCGAAGTCGTGACCGAGCCGGGCCGCGGACTGCTCGCCGAGGTGATCGGTTTTCGACAGGGCGCGACGCTGCTGATGCCGCTGGAATCGATGGAAGGCGTCGCGCGAGGGCAGCGCGTTCGCCATCTGACGAGTTCGCAGAAGGTCGCGGTGGGGCCGGGGCTCTTGGGGCGCGTGGTCGATGGGATGGGGCGGCCGTATGGCGAGGATGAGCCGATCCTGGCGGATATGTTCTATCCGTTGCATCGTCCCGCGCCGGATCCGTACAACCGTCCACGAATTGACACTCCGCTCTCCGTGGGGATTCGCTCGATCAATGCGATGCTCACGCCGGGGCGCGGGCAGCGTCTGGGCGTGTTCGCGGCGGCGGGCGTCGGCAAGAGCGTGTTGCTCGGGATGATGGCGCGCTACACGGCGGCGGACGTGACCGTCATCGCGCTGGTCGGCGAGCGCGGCCGGGAAGTCGGTGATTTTCTCGCGAAGGATTTGGGGCCGGAGGGATTGAAACGATCGGTTGTCGTGGTCAGCACGTCGGATCAATCGCCGCCGCTTCGGATGCGGGCGTGCTTCGCGGCGACGACGATCGCCGAGTATTTCCGCGACCAGGGGGCGGACGTGCTGCTTCTCATGGACTCGATCACGCGTATGGCGATGGCCGGCAGACAGATCGGACTTGCGGCAGGCGAGCCGCCGGCGACGAAGGGTTATCCGCCCAGCGTGTTTGCGTCGATGCCGCGGCTCCTCGAACGATGCGGGCGGACGCCGAGCGGGTCGATCACAGGATTGTACACCGTGCTCGTTGAAGGCGACGATCTCAATGAACCGGTGGCGGACGCGGCGCGGGGAATTCTGGACGGGCACATTTGGTTGTCGCGTAAGTTGGCAGTGCGCGGTCAGTACCCGGCGGTGAGCATCTTGGAGAGCATCAGCCGAGTCATGACGGACGTCGTGGACGCCGAGCAATCGGCAGCGACGCAGAGGGTCCGGCGGCTTATGGCGGTGTGGTCGGAGATCGAGGACCTGGTGAACATCGGAGCGTACGCGGTGGGTACGAACCCGGAGTTTGATTTGGCGATTCGCATGCGACCGGCCATCGAGGCCTTCTTGCAGCAGGCCGTGGACGAAGAATTTGATTTCGCGGCATCGCGCGAGGCGCTGCTCAAGCTGTCACAGCTTATCGATCAGACGCAGACGGTGATTTTGCAGAAGGGTGCGGCCACCGTTCGAGAACCACCGGCAAATGAAAGCGGGCGGCGGGCCGGCGCGAATCGGCCGACGCCGGCGCGGGCAGGGGCGGCGGCGCCGCATCGAGCGCCGCCTACACGTGGATCGAAGGGTTAACGATTAGGGAGATCGAATCATGGCGGGGCGCTTTAATTTTCGTTTCGAGACGCTGCTGCGGCTTCGTCAGCAGAAAGAGGACCTGCAAAAGCGCGTGGTGGCGGTGAGGATGCGGCAGATTCAACAGTTGCAGGACCGGCACGGGCTGCTGACCGAGCGGATCGGCCAGCACGGCGACTCGATCCGCGAGCACTTGCGGCAAGGGCAGGTGGACGTGGACGCGCTGCGCTGGGCGCGGCACTGGCTCGTGCGGCTCCGGCAGGGCGTTTTGGAGACGGACGCGGAAATTGCGACTCACCGGGCAATTCTCGCTCAGGAGCGCGCTGCGCTGGTGGAGTCGAGAAAAGAGGCAATGGTGATGTCGCGGCTCAGGGAGCGGCAAAAAGAATCCTACGTCGCGCAGCTTGAGCGCGACGAACAGATGGAAACCGACGATCTGAACACGATGCGTTTTGCGCGGATGGCGATGCGCGAAGGTGACGAATGATTTCGAAACGAATACTGATCTCGCTGGCATTTTTGTCGATGATCAACGTGGCCGCGTTATTCGTCGGCGCCGCCTACGCATGGAAGCACGGTTGGTTCAAACGAGATCGGCTTCGCGAAGCGGTGGCCGTGCTCAACGGAGCAAAAGGCGCGACGGCGACGGCGACGGCCACGACGATGCCGGCCGCGGTCGAGCCGGCGAGCGAGCCGCCGTCCGGCGAGCGGATTCGACGCAGCACCGACGCGGACCAGATCGCAAGGACGGAGCTGGACCGACGGGGCCGCGAGATCCAAGACGGCTGGACGATGCTCGAACGACAGCAGATCGCGCTGGTGCAGGCGCGGGAGTCGTTCGAGTCGCAGAAGAAGGAGTATGAAGAGGCCCTGGCACGGCGCGCGGCGTCGGCCGGCGACGACGGCCTGAAGCGGGAGCTTGAGATTCTCTCCGGCGTGAAGGCCAAGGACGCCAAGGAGTTGTTGAGACAGAAAAAGGAAGCCGACGTGGTTCGGATCCTGATAACGATGGACGAGCGAAAGGCTCGCAAGATCGTCAGTGAATGTAAGACCGATGAGGAGCGTCTGTGGATCGGACGCATTTTGGAAAAGTTACATGATCGCAATGCAGTTCAGGCGGAGGCCCTGGTTGCAGGCAAATAGCCCAACCCAGGAGCCTGTTATATGGGTTCAGAAATATCCGCGGGCCAGCTTCTTCGCCCGTTAGACGCGTCGCGCCCGGCCGAGCCCCCAGCACGCACGGATTCAGGCGGCGAACGATTCCAAACTTATCTTGAAACCGCGCGGACCACGCAGTCTCCACGCCATACGGAATCCCCTCGACGCGGCGAGCCCACGCGCGAGCGGAAACCGGTCGATCGTGACGAGCCTGGCTCCCATTCACCGGAATCCACGCAGTCGCAGCCGGCGCCGCAACTGACGGCTGACCAGCCCCCGGCCGAAAATGAAACGGGCGACGATTCTGTCACCGAGTCCACGGCGGCGGTCGCGTCGACCGAGTCCGCGTCCCCCCCTGCCAGGGCGCAGGTGCAAACGGGTCCGGCAAACCCTGCCGTGCCCCTCATGCAGGAAATGATTGTTTCGTCCCTACCCAAGTCTCCGGTGAGCGACACCGACGATGGGTCGAACGACTCAAGTACGATTCAATCCGCGCCGGCGCCGACCCCTACCGAGCCTAAACAGTTGGCCCGTCCACAGCCGGTGAAAGAGATCTTTCCCGTCATTCAACAGGCTCCCGTTGTGTTCGTAGCCGACGCCGACGAATCGGCGATCGGTGAGAACGAGTCGACGTCGCCCGCGGAAAAGCCTGCTCGGGTTCGCGAGGGATCTCCGGAATCCCTGCCCGCCGACAGGGCTTCGATTCCCATAGACGCATTGGATATCGAGACAGTCGATGACGAATCGAAGACGGTCGCGCCGCGACTGATCTCGCAATCGCGTGCCCAACAACGGCCGATCGAAAAATCCGATTTGGAGCCCCGCATACAGAAGACCAATGAACTCGTGCCAGGCCCGAATGAGATGAATCGAACGAGTCGGGTGCGGATCGAACGGGCGGAGCCTATCGGCCCTGGGCCCCGACATTTGAATGTGACTCCTGTCGATTCGGACGAGAAGCCCGTGGAGGCGAAAGCCGAGCCTACGCGGCCCCCACGGGTATTCGTTCGCAGCGGCTCGGGCGATTCTGCGGCGGCCGTGGTCGCTCGGTTTCTCATTGAGACGACAAGTGACGGCGAGCCGACGACGGCCAATGTTCCTCCGCAAGTCAACGTGCAAGCGCCAAGCCTGCCGAGCCCCAGTTCGGCGGCGCATCGCGCGACGGCTGAACCTTCCAAGACCGCTGATGTGACGGTGACGACGCTCGCGCGCTTGCTGGTGAGCGGGACGGAGGGTTCGGATTCGATGGACTCGGCTGCACAGGTGCTTTCCGGCTCGCAGCGGCCCGGGAATCATCATGTGACGCTTCAGCTCGATCCACCGGAGTTAGGGAAGCTTCGGCTCGACATTCGTATGCAACGGCAAGAGATGACGCTTCGCGTTGCGGTGGATAACGCATCGGTCGCCAATTTGATCGAGTCGCGCCTATCGGATCTGCGCGATGCGTTGGCCACGCACGGGATCCGAATCGATCGATCGGACGTCGTGATACGGCCGCACTTGGCGGAGGGCGCGAATCCGCAGACCTCGCAACACGGCGGTTCGGCCGGCACGACGAACGGCGGCGGCGATCGTGCGGATCAACCGGACGTCGCGCGGGCCGACGATCATCGGTGGGGGGCGGGGAGAGAGGATCAGGCCGGCGCGGATCGGCGCCCGACGGGCCATTCCATCTTCTCAGAAGAAGAGACGGCGGTTGCGCCAACGTCTTGGGAACCTATTACGGAAGGCGCAGGGGTTGAGCGAACGTGGGTTGACCTGGTCGCCTAGCGATCAGAGCATAATAAAGGGCATGATTTATGAGCACCGCAGCGATCAACGCGAATCAAACGATTACGCAGGTACAGTCACCGACGACACACGGCTTTTCCGACCTGGACAGCGAGGATTTTTTTGGGTTGCTCATCGCCCAACTCCAGAACCAGGACCCGCTCAAACCGACGGACAATCAACAACTGCTCTCGCAGATGTCGAGCATCCGACAGATGGAACAAAGCGCGACGCTCAACAAGTCGCTAACCGCCCTGGCGAGCGAGCAGCGTTTCGGGGCTACGGCGGGGCTGATCGGCCATTATGTTGCCGGCACGGTCACGGATTCAGGCGGTAACTCGATCGACGTGCAGGGCGTGGTGACCGGGGTGCAGTTCAATCGTAACGGAGAAGCCGTGCTGGAACTGCATAACGGAAAGACACTTCCTGCCAGCAGCGTCGACCTCGTCACGCTGGTGGAGAATCTTCCGCAGGACGTTCTCGATCGTATCCACTCGGAAACGCAACCAACGGCCGAAGTGCCGACCGGCGCGACTCCCCCGGCAAGCACGGCCGCGAAGCTGCGCGGACCCGCGCCGGGCGACTGGATTCGCAACCTGGGCAGACAAACGCAGACGGCCGGCAGCATCGTCGATCAATTGTTTTCGCCGGGCGCGGCCATCGGGATTTAGTCGAACGACGTGACGCGCGTCGCCGGCGCTTTTAGTTCACCAGTCATTAACAGTCCTTCGCCATTGGAGTAACGATCACATGGGGCTTACATCAGCACTCTTTACCGGCCTGTCGGGCCTGAATAGCAGCCAATTCCGTCTGGACGTGATCGGCGACAACATCGCCAACATCAACACGACGGGCTTCAAAGGATCGCGGACGCTCTTTCAGACGCAGTTCGCCCGCACGCTTTCGTCCGGCACGAAGCCCGGCACGGTACAGGGCGGCACGAACCCGGCGCAGATCGGTCTCGGCTCGACCATCGGCTCGATCCAACGATCGTTTACGCCCGGGTCCATCGAATCGACGGGCGTCCCGAGCGATCTGGCGATCGAAGGTGACGGCTTCTTCGTCCTTCGCACGCCGGAAAACGAGAAGGTGTTTACCCGCGACGGCGCGTTTACGCTGAGCGCCGACAACCGCCTGATTACGCAGGACGGTTTCTTCGTCCAGGGCTTTGGCATCAACCAGAACTTCGAGCTGGTGCCGGGAACGGTATCGGACCTCACGATTCCGATCGGTGCGCTCACCGCCGCGAAGGCGACGGAGTCCGTGCAACTCGACGGCACGCTGAACTCCAGCGGGGTCTTGGCGACGCAGGGCAACATCATTCGGTCGCAGGTGCTAAACGATGCGGCGAATCTCCCGATCACCGGCGCGACGTTGCTGACCGAGGTGAAGGAGCCCGGTGGCTTGCCGCTCTTGGCCGCGGGCAACGTGATCACGATGAACGGCGTGAAACGGGGCGGGCGAGACGTCCCCACCGAGAGTTTCGTCGTCGGCACGACCGGTACGACCGTCAGCGATCTGCTCAACTGGATGGATCAAGTGATGGGCATCGACACAACGGCGGGCGTGGCGGGATCGCCGGGCACCGCGGTGACGGTGGACGGCCGCTTGGAATTCAGCAGCAACGCCGGCACGGAGAACGCGCTGGGCATCCAGTCCGGCGCGCTGACCAGCAACGGCTCGACTCAGGCTCCCTTTACGTTCACAGAGGCGCAGGCCGCCAATGGAGAAAGCGCCACCACTTCCTACGTCGTCTATGACTCGCTGGGGACGCCGATCACGGTGAACTTGACGATGGTGCTGGAGGCGCGGACCACCGGCACCAGCACGTGGCGCTATTACGCCATGACCGGCGCCGACTCGGACCTCGACTTTTCCGTCGGCACCGGCACGCTCACCTTCGACGCCAACGGCCAATTCCTCGATTCCCCGGCCAACAGTATTTCGATCAACCGTGCGGGCAGCGGCGCCAACGACCCGGTGCCCATCACGCTGAACTTTTCGCGGCTCAGCGGACTCAACGCCAGCACCTCTTCACTCGTGATGAGCTTCCAGGACGGCTTCTCGACCGGCACGCTCCTCGACTACAACATCGGGCAGGACGGCATCATTACGGGCACGTTCACGAACGGCCTGAACCAGACGATCGGGCAGGTCGCCCTGGCGACATTCGCCAATCCCGC
>CAYMXF010000001.1:30335-32743 GCA_964393935.1 uncultured Planctomycetaceae bacterium | reverse complement strand
TGATCGGGCGACGATAACGCGAGTAGGGGTCAGTGAGTCGTAGGACGGGCTCCGCCCGCCGCTCGGCTACGGTCCTGCGACGGCTTCGGCGGGCAGAGCCCGCCCAACAAGGCTCGTGGTCAGTGGTTGGTGAGTAGCACCGCCGCATACCCGCCGCCGCGGTCGAGGTCGGGCAGCGTAAAGGATTCCTGGGCGATGCGCCAGTCGGCGTGTCGTTGGCAGAATGCCCGGGCTTGGTCCTCGTTTTCTTCTTGTTCGAGCGTACAAGTAGTGTAAATGATTCGCGTGTTGGGCCCGGCAAGGGTTGCGGCGCGCTCCAGCAGTTCGCGCTGGGTCTGGGTCAACGCGTTGAGCGATCTTTGGCTGGCGCGGTAACGGGCCTCGGGCCGACGGGCGAGCACCCCGGTGTTCGTGCACGGGGTGTCGACGAGGATGACGTCGGGCGAGCGGCCGATGGCCGTCAATGTGGATTCGAGCGAGTCCAGGGGCGTCGTTCGCACGATCGAGAGACCGAGGCGCTTCGTACCTTCGACGACTTTGGCAAGTTTTCCGTCGTCGATGTCCGTGGCGAGGACGACGCCCTCGTTTCCCATCCATTCGGCCGCCTGTGTCGATTTGGTCCCGACGCCGGCGCAGAGGTCGAGCACGAATTCCCCGGGCCGCGGCGGCGCGAGATTCAGCGCGATTTGGGCGGTACTGTCCTGCGGCTGGCAAAGACCCTCTCGGATGACCGCCAGTGCGGCCGCCGATGGCATTTCAGGCAGTAGTATGGCCGATGATCCTTCGATGATCTGCGCGGCATGATCGTCCGTTTTCAATCGTTGGACCAAGGCATCGGCCGTGGTTCGCAGTGGATTGGGCCGCAGTACCAGCGGCGGGCGGAATCGGCCCGCTTCGCAGATTTGGTGACACCGCTGGGGCTTGAAGCGCCGGTGCCAGCGCTCGACGAGCCAGGCTGGATGACCGGTCGCGGCGATGAGATACTCTAGTGGTCGGCGAGCCGGATCGGGAAAGATGTTCGCGCTGAACATCCGTCCGCGTGTTGGATCGACCGCCAGATACTGTCGGGGGTCCGGCTCGGGTGGTTTAGCAACGAGCGGCCCGCGACATTCGGCGACCTTTCGCAGCAGCGCATTGACCATGTCGCCGGTGCCACGGCCGTGACGCTTGGCCATGCGCACGGCCTGATCGACGGCCGCGTGATCGGGGATACGCTCCAACCAGCAAAGTTGATAGACGCCGAGGGCGAGGATGACGCGGATGGAAGGGCGCAAACCGGCCCATCGGCCGTGGTAGAAGTTCGCGGCGATATGTTCGGCGGTGATCCGAACGCGCGCGACACCCATGACGAGTTCGAGGGCCAGGGCCGCGTCGGCGTCGGAAAGCGGTTGGACCTGTTGCCACTCGTTGAGCAGGTCGCGGCCGAAGTGCTCGCCTTCGTACGCGGCGACGAGGGCCCGCAGGGCGCGCTCACGGGCATCCGTCTTGGCAGGCGCGCGTAGGGTCATTTATTTTGACTCGATGGTACGAAACGGTCACCCGGCGCGACGTGGCGGCCATTGACGAAGTCCTGCCAGGGCATGATCCGGCCGCCGGCGGGTTTGATTTCGAGGATGTCCAGTTCGCCTTCCGCGACCTGCACGCTCAGGATGTCCGTGATGCGGCCGTTTTCATCGGCGGTTCCGACGGGCTTCGTTCGCCCTTCATTGGGGCGGGCGCGGGCAATCGTCACGATCTCGTCACGGCGGCCGTCCTTGGACTGGTAGCGGCACGTCGCCCCCGGCCAGCTCCAGAGCCCGCGGATTCGGTCGGCGACTTTCGACGCTGGTTGATCGAAAGTGATATGCCCGTCGGACTTGCTGAGTTTCGGTGCGATCGTTGCCTTCGTGGGATCTTGCGGCGTGCCGGGCGCGTTCGGTTCGGCGGCGAGCAATTCAAGTGCCGCGCGGACAGCGTCGCAGCCGATCCGCGCGAGGCGGTCGTGCAACTCGTCGGCGGTCTCCACGTCGCCGATGGCCGTACGACGTTGGACCAACACGGGACCGGCATCCATCTTTTCGACTAGGCGAAAGACGCTCACACCGGTTTCATGGTCGCCGTTGATGATGGACCAGTTAATCGGCGCCGCGCCGCGAAGCCCCGGCAGTAGCGAGGCATGGAGGTTGATGATCCCAACCGGAAATGCGGTAAGCAGTTCATGACCGATCTTCTGACCGAACGCCGCGACGTAGGCCAGGTCCGCGCCCAACGATTTCAGGCGGGCCGTCATCTCCGCGTCGTTCACGTTCTCAGTGGTCAGGACTGACAGCCCCAGCTTGATGGCCGCCGTCTTTACGGGGGTGGGCGCGATCTCCTTGCCGCGTCCGCGCGGGCGGTCCGGCGGGGTCACGACGACGACGATCTCATGA
>CAYMXF010000001.1:26671-30235 GCA_964393935.1 uncultured Planctomycetaceae bacterium | reverse complement strand
TTGGCGATGGACCGCAGGGTCGGGATCGCAAATTCGCCGGAACCGAAGAAGAGGATTCGCATCAGTGGTTAGTCCCGGCGCGCCGGGAGTGGTTAGTGGTCAGTACGCGATCTTCTTGCGTTTGTGGTCAGTTTCGAGTTGGCGGATCGCCTTGCGGTTGGCAATCTTGTCGGATTCCGACATGCGGTCGATGATCAGCCGGCCTTCGAGGTGGTCGCATTCGTGCTGCCAGCAGCGGGCCAGGAGGTCGGTCCCTTCTTCTTCGACGGGCCGGCCCTGTAGGTCGAAGGCGTGCATCTTGCAGGACAGCGACCGCCGGACGTTGACGTTGACGTCCGGGATCGAGAGGCAGCCTTCCTCGCGGTCGGCCTGTCCCGAAAGGTCCGTCAATTTCGGGTTGACGTAAACGTGGTCGTCCTTGGGGTCGCCGGTAGGATTGCAGACGAAGAGGCGTAGTAAGATGCCGACCTGCGGCGCGGCCAGCCCGACGCCGTCGTGCTGGCGCATGAGCTGGAGCAACCGCCCCGCCAGTACCGCCAAATCCTCATCGAAGCGTTCCACGACCTGGGAGACCTTCCGCAGTCGGGGGTCCGGGTAGGTGATGATCCGCAAGGCGGCGGCGTCCAATGGCATCTTCGTGCGACTCCCACAAACTGCGTCGTCTGATATAATGATCTTAGCGGAGCGGCGCGGTCCTGAAAATGCGTGGACCTCTCGGTGGATCGGGACTTCCGATTCAAGGTGATCGCCCGGCAATGACCGCGCACGAAAGTGGCGGGCCCTCCAGGTGAGTCGACGATCGATGGAGAAAAACGACGAATCGGGCGGATCGTCTTTTCCCGCGGGCGCGGCCGGCGGACGGTGGGTCACCAGCCAAGAGAACCAAGCGAAGGCCCGTAAGTTTTTCGAGCACGCCAAGAAGTCTACCGAGACGCGTAACTACGACTACGCCGTGAGGCTCTATTGCGACGGCTTGGCGCTTTGGCCGGACGCGATGGACGAGGGGCTCAAGCCGCTGCGCCTGGTGGCGTCGATGCGTCGGCTGGAAGGCGGGAAGGGCGCGGGCTTCCTGGCGGCGCGCAAACTCAACACTGGCGGCAAGGACATCCTTAAGGCCCTCAGCAACGCGATGTACCTTTACGGGCTGGACCCCTCGAGCGTTGCGCACATGGAGGAAATACTTAAACTCGCCGCGCGGGCCGGCTGCGATCGCGTGGTGCACTGGATCGCGCCGGTCCTGGCGGACGCCTTCAATTCTTCCAAGAAACCGGCGGAGAGCCACTATCAGGAAGCATGCGCCAGTATGGACGCGGGGGCCGAGCTTGCGATACACGGGGGCGACGAACAAATCGCCATGGAGATCCTCAATGCGGCGATCGCCGTGTCGCAGATTTGGAACCAGCATTACCCGGACTCGACGGACGCGCCGCGGGCCCGCAGTAACGCGACAGGCAAACTGACGATTCTCAAGGGCAAGTTCGACAAGCAGGGCGGTTTCGTCGAATCGCTCAAGGACGGCGAAGGGCAGCGGGATTTGCACGACCGGGATCGGGCCGTGCACACCGTCGGTCGCAATGCGCAGCTCGTGGAGCGGGCGCGGGCCGATTGGGAGCAAAATCGCGGCGTGCCGGCGAAACTGCTGGCCATGGCCGATTTGATGATTCGCATCGAAAGCGAGGAGACGGAGAATCAGGCGATCGCGATCTTGGACGAAGAATTCAAGGCCGGCGGGAACTATGTCTTCAAGTCGAAGTCGGATGACATCCGCATGAGACAATTCAATCGCCGTCGCCGCGACCTGGAGGAAAAGGCCAAGGCCGCGCCGGACGACGCGGCGGCGCGCGGAGCACTGACAACGCACGTCGCCTCCCAGACGGAGGCCGAGATCGCGATCTTTCAAGATCGGCTTGACCATTACCCGACCGAAGCGAGGATTCGGTATCAGCTTGCCACGCGGTTCTTTATCGCCCGGCGGTATGACGAGGCGATCCCGCTATTTCAGCAGGCCCAGGCGGACGGCCGGTTTCGCGCCGAGAGCCACCTTTACATCGGCCGCTGCTTTTTTGAAAAGGGGTTCAGCGACCAGGCCATCCAGACGTTGCGGACGGCGATCGGCGAAGTGGAATCCACCACGAATCCGACGGCATTGGCGATCCTCTACTGGTTGGGCCGGAGCCTGGAAAAATCGAACCAGCCGGGCGACGCCAAGAAGGTCTATGGCGATCTCATCCAACTCGATTACAATTACCGCGACGCCCGCCAGCGGCTGGAAAAGCTGTCGGCGCCATCGTGAGTCAATAGTCTTTTTCGTACGGTGGGCCCTGCCCGCCTTTGATAGCACAGGAGCAGAACGTTGGCAAGATCACTCTCGTCTCGAAAGCGGATGCGGCAAAACGTGAAGCGTGCCGAGCGGAACAAGGCCCGCGGTTCGCTCATCAAGAAAAAGGTGCGCAAGGTGCTGGACGCCGTGGGGACCAAGGATGCCGCAGCGGCGGAGAAGGCTTATCGCGAGGCCGCGCAGGCCCTGGACCGCAGCTCGCTGCGTCACGTCATTCACTCCAACACCGCCGCCCGGCGCAAGAGCCGCCTGGCCAAACGCGTCAACAGCCTTAAGGCCGCGGCAAAGAAATAGCCGCATGCTTCGACGTTGTCGAACTCCGACTCTCATCCCTTTGCATCCCGCGCCGGCGTTAAGCTGGCTCATGCCTTGGAGGCTTTCGGCGTTCGCCCGCAAGGATGGGTCTGCGCCGATCTCGGCGCGAGCACCGGGGGATTCACCGATTGTCTGCTGCGATTCGGGGCGGCGAAGGTCTACGCCGTCGAGCGCGGCTATGGCGTTCTCGCCTATGCGATTCGGAATGATCCTCGCGTCATCGTGATGGAGCGGACCGACGCGCTGCACGTCACGCTGCCGGAGCCGGTGCGGCTCGTCACCATCGACGCCGGTTGGACGCGGCAACAACTCATTTTGCCGGTCGCCCGTCGGTTGTTGGAGCCAGGTGGCCGGATCATCTCGCTGGTCAAACCGCACTATGAAGCGTCGCCGGACAAGATTGTCGGTGGCGTAGTGCCGGACGATCAGGTCCCGGGAATCTTGGCGCCGCTGCGCGAGATGATCGCGACGCTGGGCCTACGGCTGGCGGCGGAGCGCCAAAGCCCGATCCGCGGGCAAGCCGGCAACCGCGAGGTGCTTTGGCTCCTGGAGCAGGTTTCATAATGACGACCGCACGACGGCGAGCGAAGCCGTCGTACTCGTAGTTTCAAAGAACTATTGCTGCGATACGACGGCGCCGATGCCGGGAAGGGGGCGACCGGACGACGGGAGGATATCGATTTCGCCGGCGGGCAAGGCGGTCGAGAGCAGTTTTTCCTTTGAGAGGAGGCGATACTTAATGAGGTAGTACACCGCTTTGAGCCCATCCCAGGCTCGGATTTTCTTGCCCTCGGCTTGAGTACGAGGCGTATAGGTAATGGGCATCTCGATGATGTCGTGCCCCATCCGCAGGAACTTCGCCGTCAGTTCCGGCTCGATCTCAAAGCCCACTGCGCGAAGGCGGACGCCCG
>CAYMXF010000001.1:5473-26571 GCA_964393935.1 uncultured Planctomycetaceae bacterium | reverse complement strand
GGCGATGGCCATACCGATCCGAAGTGCGACGCCCTTGCCGATGTTGATTACGGAAGCGTGAAGGCGGACGTCGGGCATATCGCGGGTGTGTTCGCGGAGGAGGCTGGCGCACCCGTCCGCCGAACCGTCGTCGACGATGACAATCTCTTTTTCGACGCCCGGCGGCATCGCCACGGCGCGGACTCGGTCGAGCAGTTGGAGGATGGTCTGTCGTTCGTTGAAGCAGGGGATGATGAAAGAGACTTTCACGGGCATCCTTTATTGCGGGCTCGCCGAATCGACCGTCCTGGCATGTTTCGGCGGCAAGGACGTTGCGAGATGATGGCAAAGTATAGCCCGGTGTGTAAAACGTTCAACCGATTCGCAGGGCGGCCGATCAAGGCGTCGTCGGCTTCGTGGTCAGATCGCGGCGGCCTGTGAACGCCGTTGGCGAAAACGCGCGCCGGGGGTAATCTGACGGGATTCGGCGATGGGTTTTGGCCCTGGATGGGACGATAGGGCCTATCGTCGTCATCGTCGCCTCGCTTATTGCTTTGACGATCGCAGTTACTGTGAAACGCTCGTGCGATCGCATCGAAGGACGCCATGCCTGTGTTTTCAGTTTCCGGTTTATCCGTCTTGTATGTCACCGATCGGCAGGACGCCCCATTTCGCTATCGTTGCCTGCATCCTTGTCTGCGTCTCCGGGCCGCCGGGATTCGCGCGGACTTGATGCACGTCCGCGACGAGCGTCTGCCGAGCGTCGCGTCGCGGTATTCCGTTGTCGTTCTTTTTCGGCTGCCGTGGTCCACGGGAACGCGGCATCTGGTGGAGACCGCGAAGAGCGCCGGCGCGAAGCTGGTCTTTGATGTAGACGACCTGGTCTTCGATCCGGCGGCGCTATCGGACATGCCTTTCATGGCCGGGGCGTCGCCCATCGTGCGGAAGCAATACGAGCGGACCGCCGCGCGGCTTGGGCAGACCCTCGAAGCCTGCGACCAGTTCGTCGGCTCGACCCCGGCGTTGGCCCGCGCCGTCCAGCGCCTCGGCAAGCCGGCCTTCGTGTATCCCAATCTCTTGCACCCCGCGGTCCTGAAGGCGTCCGGCCGAATTCAGGACTTGCGCGGTTGGATGCAGCGGCGGCCGATCATCACCTACATGAGCGGATCGCTCACGCACAACGAGGATTTCGCGACGATTGCGCCGGTGCTTGAACGGATTCTGCGCGAGCGTCCGGACGCCCTGTTGATGATCGGCGGCTTCCTCGAAACAACTCCGAATCTGACGAGCTTTTCCGACCGCATCATTCGCCTGCCGTTTCAGGATTGGCGCGTGCAGCCCTGGTCAATGAACCTGGCCCGCGTCAACCTCGCGCCGCTCGCCGTCGTGAACGAATTCACCCATGCCAAGAGTGCGATTAAGTTTCACGAGGCCGGCGTCATCGGCCTGCCGACGGTGGCGACGCCGACCGAGCCGCTGCGCGAAGCGATACGCGCCGGCCAAAATGGGTTCTTGGCGGAGTCGTCCGAACAGTGGTATGAAGCGATCGTGACGTGTTTGGACATGGAAGTCTCGCGGCGCATCGGCGACGAGGCCCGCGCCGGCATCCTTGCCTATCACGGCGAGTACCAGACCACGAGGCTCATAGACTTTCTTGCATCGCTGGGCGGTCAGGAGGGCCGGTCGATCGTGCCGCCGCTCACCAAGCCGACGGAAAACGCGGATCCGACGTCGGCGCCGGGGCCGGTCCGCCGATGGCTCTTACGAGCCGCTCGTGCTCGAGCCGTCCTGGGTATCCTGCGACGCGCGGGCGATCCTTCTACTTTAAGTCGGCCGGACTTATGCCGGGCGGTTCACGCGACGCATGAGAAGGTTGAGTTGGATCCGCCTCTGGTTGACTTGAACACGGCGATGGCGAGTGGCGCGGCGCAGGAGCCAAGGATCGCCCTGAACGGTCGATGGTTGGGTCAGCGATTGTCCGAGCCGTCACGGACCGGCAGGGGCGCTAAGAGTTGGCGTCGTTGGGATGGGCGGTCTCTTGTCATTCAAGAGCCTTGCCCTGCGATCGCACCGGCGAACTTCGCGGCCTTGCTGGTCGTGATGGCTGTCCGTGCCGATCACGACGACGCATTTGCGCGATTCTCATGGTCTTGTCCCAATTCTTTGTCGGGGGCGGCCTTCCCCATCCTATGCGACGGTCTTGTTCATTCTTATCTCGTGGACCTTGTTCATCGCGGTTGGCCGCGTAGCGAACGGGCGATTCAGGATTTACGATTCGAGCCGCTGACCCGTCCGGGCGAGTTTTGTTTGGAACAATTGGTCCTGCTGACGGTTGACGGGTTTAGAGGCGTCGCCGCCGGGAGCGCGGGTCGATGACGCACACGGCCGTCGACATCGTCGTTCCAATCTATAACGCTCGCGCGGACGTCGAGCGATGCATCGAGAGCATTCTGCGACATGCTGAGGGTGAGTGGCGGCTGGTCCTGGTCGACGATTGCAGCACCGACTCGGGCTTGGTCGAGTTTCTACGACGGACGGTGGCGGCCGATCCGCGTGTGGTTCTGTTACGCAACGAAAAAAACGGCGGGTTCGTAATCTCGGCCAATCGCGGAATGCGCCACGCGTCGGGCCGCGACGTCGTCCTACTGAACAGCGATATCGTGGTCACCGCGTCGTTCATCGCGAAGCTGGCCGCGTGCGCCTATGCGGATTCGCCTCCGAGCATCGTCTCACCGCTTACGAATAACGGGACGATTTGCAGTATCCCGGAGTTCTGCCGCGACAACGATTTGCCTGTGGACATGAGCATCGACGAGTACGGCCGACTGATCGAGGAAATCAGTCTCCGCCGACAGCCCGAGTTGGTCACGGCGGTCGGCTTTTGCATGTACATTCCGCATGAGGCGTTCGAGCGAATTGGCTATTTCAACGAGGAGCATTTCGGCCGCGGATTTGGCGAGGAAAACGATTTCTGCGAACGGGCCAAGGCAGCCGGCTATCGCATCCGCCTCTGCGACGACTTGTTCATCGCCCACACGGGCAAGGCATCGTTCGGCGACGAGGGCCGGGCCCTCGAACGGGTCAACAGCAAGATGATGGATCGCCTGCACCCTCGTTACTTTGCTGACGTGGCCGAGTTCTGCGCCCGCAATCCGTTACGAGAAATTCACGAAAACGTGAAGTACCACACGCGCCGCCGGCAAGGCCGACGGTACCGGGCGATGATGTTCCTGTTGCATCAGACGGTTCTCGGCGACGGGATCGGCGGAACGGAACATCTCGTCGCCGATCTCGTAGCCCAACTCGCGCTGCCCCGCGCCCTCATCGTGTTCATCGAGCCTGACGCGGTCGTCGTCGCGGAGGTTTTGGACGGCAAGCTCGACGAGGCCCGGGTGCATCGATTTCAGAGGCCCAGCCGCCGGCCTTTTTTTGACTTGCGCGACCCGGCCATCGAGGCTCTGCTCGGGCGGATCGTCGATCTTTGGGACGTCGGGGCGGCGCATCTCCATCATCTGTTGCAATGGCCGGTCGGCGTTTGGCGCGTGCTCAACGAACGAAACATCCCCTACCTCTACACCATTCATGATTACTATTGTGTTTGTCCAAGCTGGAACCTGGTCCACCGGCGCACCCATCGGGCTTGCGGCTGCGATCCGGGGCAAACGGAGCAGGTGCGCGACTGCATCGCGGCGCAGTACGACGTCATGGACATGGCAGCGCCGGCGGATGCAGTGGGCTTGTTGCAAGAACACCGTCGGGAGTTTGCGCAGTTGCTTGAACATGCCGAGGTGTGGATCGCCCCCTCGCAGGCGGCGCTGGACGTCGTGCGCCGGCGTTATCCCGATCTAAGACCACCCGTGCACGTGATCGCCCACGGTTATGATGCGCCGGATCATCCGGCCGGTTCGATCCCGGAAAGGCCCGCGGCGACGGATGCCGATACCCTTCGCGTCGCCTTTCTCGGTCAGATCGCGTATCCGCACAAGGGCGCCGAGGATTACCTTTGGCTTCTCCAACACGGTCGGGGCTTGCCGATTCAGTGGCACGTTTTTGGAGATACCGAGGTGTATGGCTTCGGCCGACGGCTGCGAAACGTCCGCTTGGGCGACCAGCTACGCTTGCATGGCCCGTATCGTCGACAAGAGATTTTCGAATTGCTGCGGCGACACGCCATCGACGTGACGGTGTTGCTGCCCGCTTGCGACGAGACGTTCAGCTTCACACTCAGCGAGTCCTGGTTGGCCGGTGTCCCGGCGATCGTTTCCGTTTGCGGGGCTTTACCGGAGCGGGCGGCCCAAACCGGCGCCGCGCTGGTCGTTCGCGACGCGGCGCAGGCTTTGGAGGCTTTGCGACGTTTCATCGCGGATCGTGCGTCTCTTGCCGCCCTGGCTCAGCGGGCCGCACAGGTGCATCACTCGACGCTCCGGGAAAACGCGGAAGAGCACCGTCGAGTCTATGGCCCTCTCTGGGAGATCGTGACGACACAGGGGACGGCGACACCCATCGGACCCAAAGACCGCGAGCTGTTCGATCTATACATGAAGAGCCTAACGGCATCCATTCAGGCGACCGGGACGGCGCCGTCTTATCATTCGAGTTGGTGGTATCCGCACTATCTGCGGATCAAGCCGTATATGCCCGCGCGCATGCGCGGCTGGGCCAAGGAACTCTATCGGCGGGTCAAGTAGCGCGATGGACAAAGCCGAGACTCGCCCATGAGCAAAGAAAAGACAGGAGCGTGCGGCGAGTTAGTCGCGAATTCATCATCGCCGGAGCGGATTCAGTGGCGACGCTGGGTCGTGCCGCTGATGATCCTGGCGGCCGGTTTGCATGTGACCGTGACCGTCCGAGAGACTCGGCGTACCGAGGACTGGCGCAGAGCCGGTCTGGCGGCGATTCGCTGGCCGGACGAGCGGAACGCATATGTGCTTCTCGCCGACGGCGTCGCCCATCGCGGGGTGGAATTCCTCAAGGACGAAAAAATTCTGCGCTCGCCGCCGCTGCCGTGGGCGTGGCTCCTCCTTTGGAATCGCAACATCGTCGTGACGCGATTCGCCAACATCGCCCTCGTGATGTTGGGCTCGTACCTTATCGCCGCCGTCGCGCGAGCGCGGTGGGGAGATCGCGTCGGGCTCGTTGCGTTCGTCCTGTGTGCCTGCGGGTACCAGGTCGTGCTCTACACGGGGACGGTCCTGACTGAGCCGCTGGCGCTGTTCTTCTGTTGCTTAGTGCTCTGGGCGATGGACCGCCTCGCGCGCACGGATCACACGCGTTACGCCGTGATGGCCGGTGTCGGTTGCGGCTTGGGGGCGCTGTCCCGGACTGCGCTGCAATTGCTGCCCTTGGCCATCATCGGCTTCGTACTCTTGGCCTGGCTTTTCCAACGAGGGTCACAGCGAATCCGTGCGAATTTCAGAAGCCGGCAGTTGGGATGGCTGCTTGTTTGCCATCTCGTTGTCATCGCCCCGGTGATGGGGTGGAACTACAGGACGTTCGGCGTGGCCCGGATCGCCAACGGGCTCGGTGCGGTGATGTACCTGGGCAGCGACTTTCGGACCGACGGCGACGAACCGCCCTTTTTCGGCATGCAGTATCCGACCGGCCAAATCACCCGGCAATACGATCACTTGCAGACTCAGGGCGACGCGCTGCTCATGCAAGCGGCAAAGGAGAACATTCGGCGCGATCCAGTTCATTGGCTGGCGCTGTGTCTGCCGAAGATCGGGAGGATCCTCGTCGGTGGGCCGTGCTACCAATTCATGCCGGGGGATTCTTATTCGGCCAAGGCGCGGTTGGTCGGCCGGAAGGAGACGGCGATCGTCTTCGCGTGGTGGACCGTCGCCGGGACGGCGGTCACGTTGTTCGGAGTCGCCGGGCTGGCTTTGATGTGGCGTGAGCAGCCTGCGGCGTTACTCGCCGCATCAGCATTGACGGTCTACCTCGTGGCGCTACACGCCGTCACCTTCGCGATCCCGCGTTTTGGTTTGCCGCTGTATCCCGCGCTCGTTCTCGGGGTTTGTGGCTTTATCGCCGCGCGGCCGTCGCGTTGGCTTACCGGGATAGTTTTCGTCGCGATCGCGAGCGCAAGCGGCTATCTCGCCCTTTACCATCACTACGTTCCTCGTTGCGTCGTTTCAAACGACAGGCTTGATTATTTTGTCCGTGACAAAACCTGGCAGCCGCGGGCTTCGCACGGCGGGGTCGTGACGGTCGAGGCAGACGGACTCGAACCGGCGTTCAATGCCTGCCTCTTTGTACGGGCCACGGCTTCCTGGCGAGCGGATCATTCCCCTGTGTTGCTGAAAATCACGGCTCGCACGGACGCGTTCAAGGGGTTCGACGAAGCCGGCGCCCTACAACTTCCGCTCATCGCCGACGACAGACAACATCTTTACCAAATGTGCGTGGAGTCGGCGCCCGGATGGCGGGGGCATCGCTGGCGGGCATTGAAGTTTGAGCCGCAGCCCGGCGAGGCGGTGGACGTGCGAATTCACGAGTTGATTTTGGCGCACTGAGCCCCTTGCGCTGGGTCGTAAAAAAAGAGTCGGCCGCTCGAAGCGATTCAGTCATCGGGTCGAGGGTGCGAAATTCACCGTTCCCAGGTTCGCCTCGCCATATTGACGGCCGTCGCTCAGGTCGAAGAATCCGACGTTCAAATCGTAGGGTTCGAGCGAACAAGTCATGACTGTCTTCGCCACGACGTATCGGGCGGGAGGCCAGAACGAGGTGATCAAACTCGGGAAAAAATTGCGCCCCTGCGTTTCCACGATGGCGCCCTGCGCATCGCGCTGGTGGGCGTGCAAATAGATTTGAAGATTGTGCGGCAGGGGTGTGTGGCATCGAAAGACGATGCGGACCGTGTGATGCCCGTTCGCATCCGGCACGACGGAATAACCGGCGACCGACACATGGTCGTTCATAGGACGCTCGGCGCCGAAACGGTCAATGCTTCGGCGCAGCTCCCGTTTCTCGTCGCGGGCGGCGCGTACCGAATAGACTCCGATCGCGACGACGACCGACGCCATGACCAGTGCGGACGCCCGCAGTCCGCCGATTCGACCGAAGAACCGAGGACCTCTCATCGTCAGTTTCTCTTGGAGACGCGGTCGCGACCGAACCGCGACGATGAAATAGAGAATCACGAGGTATCCGAAGATCAAGAGGAGCGACGTCGCGACCCGTCGGTCGACGAGGAAGGGCTCCAGCGGGTTGGAGACGACGATCTTGCCGTTCACATGAGCGGCGATAACGGAATACGGCAGACGCGCCAGATATTCGTTGAATAGGGGGACGACGGGGATGAACGCCGCCAGAATCGGCAGAGCGAACAGAACCGGCCGCTTGGCGACGAACGGGATGCGCTGGATCGCGAAGGGCGAAATGAATACGAAGAGGACCATCACCAGCTTGTAATTGACGGACCACGGCGTCGAGATCTCCATGATGATCGAAAGGATGGCAAGCTCGATCAACACGTATCGATCGCGCTCTTTGTTCAGGATGACTAACAGGATGTAGAGGGCCGCCAGAAAATAAGCCGCGATTCGGGCCAGGATTTTGGCGGTCTCCAGGTTGCCCGTAAAGCCCTCCAGAAAATAGAAAAGCGAATGGTCGATCGTGTATCCGATGTACAGGCCCGAATAGGCCGGGACGGTTTCCGTCATCCAGGTGATCCAGTCCCGAACTCCGGTCGCCAGGACCAGGGCGACCGCCGACAGCACCGTGGCGATGATAGCCCTCCAATCGCGGCGCAGCAGGAAGAAGAGCACGAAGATCGCCGGAGTTACTTTCAGGGCAGCGCCGAGGGCGCAGAAAAATCCTGCCCAGCCCGGTCGGCGCTTTTTGAGGTAAAAATAGGCGCACAAGACGATGCACGTCAGCGGCAGGGCATCCGTCTGTCCACGCTCCATCTCGAAAAGGAGAAACGATGATTCCGCGATGATGACAAAACCGGCCGCGAACACCAGCCACGGCTTCTCAAACAATCGCGAGGCGAAGAACGCCGAAAGGGCAATGAGCCCCACCGTCAGCCAGGTCCAGACCTTGTAGCTCGTTTCGTACGGCAGAAGAGACAGCGGCGCCATCAGGTACGCTTGAACCGGCGCATAGGTGTAACGGCTCAACGTGCCGGCGGCGAATGAATCGATCGTGTCGGGGTAGTTGTGATAGATGTTGCGTCCCTTGAAGATCGACGTTCCGGCAATATAGGTGGCGACGTAATCGCCGCCCGGCTTTGGCATCGGAAAAAAGTCTTGCGGATGCCGGGCCACGCCGTAATGACGACAGATGAGCCAGGGGATGAACAGGGAGAAGATGACCGAGAACGCCAGGTAAAGCGTGAACACTCTTGCGGCGCCGCCCCATGGGCGCTTGAGATACGACGACGGTTCCAATGGCAGGGCCTCTTGCAACATCCAGCCGGTGCGACCTTCTTATTCACCGACCTTCGTCGCCAATAGGAGCATTTCGCCGCTGAGCTTTACCGGGATCATCAGATTCTTGAGACCCGGCAGATTGAAGAGCGGGTTCATCAGTAGACCCAGCTTGTATCGTTTCAGGCTGGTTCCGAGGGAGAATAGTTGAAAATAGGAACAATGCACGCCGGTGCGGACGACCTGGAAGCCGCATTTTTCGAGCAGGGCCTTGCACGTTTGCCGTGAAAAATAGAAGACGTGCATGCCTTGATACCACCACCATTTCTTGCCGAGAAGCCGCGGCAGCCACGCCTCCACGTCGCCGGTGTAGATGACGAAAAGTCCGCCCGGTTTCAATGCGCGATGGATCAGCCGAAGCTCGCGAGCCGGATCCTCAAAATGTTCAATGACGCCGATGAGCGTCACGACGTCGAACCGCTCGTGTAGATCAAGTTCCGACAACGTGGCATTGTGGACCTTGTGCCGAGCGGAGGCTTCCTGGTAGGCCCACTGCGACAACTCGATGCCTTCGACCTCGAAGTATTTCGAGGCGGCGTCCAGTTGAATTCCCGTGGAACAGCCGACGTCCAGAAGGCGGCCGCCTCGCTTGAAGCGAAGAATCTTTTTCATCAATTGTTCAGCGGTCCGCACGCGCTGCGGCCGCGAGCGAAGGTAGATTTCATCCTGGGTGCCATGATAGCTGGTCTCGATGGACGGCATCGGGTTCGTGTAGATGATCCCGCAGGACGGACACTTCACGATTTGGTAGGTCTTGCGTGTATCCGGACAGAAATTGTAATCGACCGTCGCCGCGGTATCCCCCAACTCGTCCTCGTATAGCACCTGATAATCCTTGCAGCCGCAAAGATTGCAGGGGATGGTCCGCTTCCGAACCACCGCCGCCGGCGCGGGGGGCCGTCGTCGATCGGTCACGTCCGTGGTGCTCATGGGGCTCATTTTGATAAAGCTCCTCGTCTTGCACAAGTGATGGTGAATGGCTTCCTCACGGCGGAGGCGAACTCGGCAAGCGACCCGTCGGATCGAGCGACGTGGCCCTGACGCCAAACAGATCGCGTGAACTCATCGAATGCCGCGTGAACGCGCCGACAAGCAATAATCCGGCAAGCGCTGCTCCGCATAGCACGATGCCGACCGACAAGCCGCGCCGCCCATGTAGGCGGACCCATGCCCCCGCCGTCGCGAAAAGACCCACCAGCGTGAACACGCACGCGGCGATGTGGCTGACAGGCACGAACGCCATGTGGAACGAGGTCCGTCCCGGCGCGACGGCGAACTGGTAGAACTCGCCGGGCGGAACCGCCCGCTCGTAGGCATGGTTGCTCCGCCAATGCGTGGAGAATTTTGCCAGGTACCACAACCTGCCGGACACGGCGGCTTCAACATCAAAATCGATGTGGTTCGGGCCGAAGCTCTTGAGTCGGAGCGTCAGATCGGCGGCGACGCCGGATGGAAACCATCGAAACCGCGACGACGGGAACTGAGCGGATTCGTCCCCGATGAAGTCGGGCTGGGCATTCATGATCAGATCGTAGGCAAGCGGATCAACGGTCGGTGATGTGACGCCGATACCGGTCAGTCCCATGTAGGCGGCGCGGACGCGTCGGGCCAACAGGCCCTGGGGATACGCCTCGCCGGCCGACATCACTGCTTGGCGGTCGAAGGATTCACTGACCCATGTGTTATACCGGGCATAGCAACGGACAAAGAGAAAACAGAGGACGTACAACATGGCGACCCGCACCCGCCGGCGATGCCAGTGAACGTATGCGATGATCGCCCCGCTGGATCCGCAAACCAGCCAGAAATAGCTTCGCCGTGCGGTCGAACTATCCAACCAGAATCGTTCCAGCGGTCTCCAGATGCCTTTGCCGTTTTCTGGAAGCGAGGAGGAGTAACCCAAGACCAGAAACAGGCACATCAGCGTGACCGCGCCCATCGCCCACGGCCGCAGGCGCTGTCGGCTCAAGAGGGAGTCCACACCATGCCCTGTGAACCACGCGAGCGGGATGAAGGCGATCCATACATTCTTGGAGGGGCTGTTGAAGGAGCCAAAGAGCGGCAAGTGGTTGTAGAGGAAGCGAAAGGACAAGCCGTCGAGGCCCCGGCCGTTGTCGATCAGGAGGATCAGGCAAGCCAACATGCCCAACGAGAGTCGTCGTACCGGCTGCGCCCATGCGGCGAAGCAGCCGACGATCGCCAGGCCCACGAAAACGGGGAAGGTGAAGACGCTGTAGTGTACGTCGACGCCGAAGGGGCGCAAGAGCATGTCCGCGTATTCGGTGACACCCACGACGTTGATGCCGGAGATATCGCGTCCGGCGCGCAAGGGATGGCTCGAGACCCACTCAACGGCCGGCCAGATCGCGCCGATAGCCAGCATCGTACCGGAGACGCCCGCGGCGACGGCGATGGACAACCCGGCAAGCGAGCGTGTCGAGAAGAGCAAAACGACGACGAGCGACAAAGCGCCAACGTAGGAATACTGTCCGTAACCGGTGAGCCAACTCATCGCCGTGCAAAGCGCCAGGGCCAGGGCATCGCACGCCGTCGAGCGTGCCGAGGAGGTCCGCGTGACCGGCGGGACCGCCAGGTTCAGAGCAAAGTAAAAGATCCAAGGAAGCCAGGAGAAGTTTTCCGGTGCATGTGGAAAGCGAATGAGGTTGTTGAAGGACTGCGTGAACAGCAAAAGCGTCGCGGCCAGGGCAGCGGCACCGTTGGACAGGCCGCCATGACGGCGCAATACCGCGAAGAGCCCCAGCAGGGCCAGTGCCAAATGGGCACTGATCTGAACGTATTGACAGACGTAGTTCGCCGGACCGCCGAAGTACGTCGGGATGTAGGTCCACCACCGCAACGGATACAGCAACGCCGTGCCAAAGGCGACTGCAAGGTAGGGCGAGCCCATCTCGAACGAGGGGTTCCACAGAGGGAAATAGCCCTTGCCAAGAAAGTACGCGTCCATCTGCGTGTACCAAATCCGATGCTGGGCGAAATCGTTGGCCCATTGAAGACCCAGTCCCATCGGAACGGGAGCGCAAAGCGCTAGAAAATAAAAAAAGGGAAGCAGGGCGAGCGCCAACACCCACGGCCGCGCATCAGCGTTGAGAAAAGAATGTTCCGGTCTCGCTTCAAGCGCGCTCATGCGAAGTATCATGCCGGAGGGCGATCCGACTGCAAGTCGTGCGCCCGAATTGACAAGGCGAGAACCGGCGATTAAAATTTGTTTTCTAATGCTGGGCCGGTCCTCCAGGAACTCGCGGCGATGTCTGACCCGCTGGTGGCGATTGTCATTCCGATTTTTAAGCAGCCGTCGCTGGTGATCGAGGCGGTTGAATCCGCCCTGCGGCAGGAGGCGCCGTTCGATTACCGCGTCGTGCTCGTCAACGACGGTTGCCCGTTCGCGGAGACCGACGAAGTCTGCCAAACTTATGCCCGCGCGCATCCGGACAAGGTGAGATACGTTCGTCGCCGCAACGGGGGCCTCAGCGCTGCGCGGAACAGCGGAGTCGAGGCCGCGCTCGCCCTGTGGCCGAGCGTGCAGGCGGTTCAGGTGTTGGACGCCGATGACCGGTTAGGCCCGCGCTCGCTCGCCGCGGGGTATCGAGCGCTCGAGTCCGATCCGGAGGCCCGCTGGGCTTATCCCGGTTGCCGGCGGATCGGCTTTGCCCACGATTATGTGACCGTCCGCGGCCCGTGGTCGTCGCTGGAGCTGATGGCGATCAACTACGTCATGTGCGCGAGCATGATCCGGCGGTCGGTGTTCGAGGCGGGGCTGCGCTACGACGAGAACATGCGCCTGGGCTATGAGGATTGGGATTTTTGGATCCAGTGCGCCGAGTCCGGCTGGCGCGGCATACACGCTCCGGAGGTGGATTTCCAGTATCGTCAGCGCGGCGAAAGCATGTTGGCCGACACGGCGCGGCAGCATGAACAAGTCTTCGGTTACATGCGCCGCAAGCACGCGGCCCTCTACTCGCCGCGCCGGGCGATCGAGCTCGAACACAGCGAAATTCCAAGATACGCACTTTTTCTGACGGACCGGAACTGTATCCGGCTGACGAGCGACCCGCTCGCGCCGGGCCGGGACTTTCCTTTTGCCGATCTGCCGAACTATCTTGCGCGTTACATGCCGGCGCCGAAGCTGGCAAGGTTTCCTCATTTCCTGGCGGTGACCTCGCAGGGGTTTCTCGACTTCGCGCGGTCCGTCGGCGTGGTCGGCAATCTGTTCTGGCACTTGCAGACACGGCTGGAGACCGGCGAGGCGAAGATCGCCGCGGCCGTTCTGTCGCCGCTGCGCAGCCGCGAAGTGTGCCTGGAGTTGACGCAGCCGACCGTTCCGCCGGACGAGCCGTGGAACGAGTCCGCCGTCGCGATGACGACGACGCGATCCTTCCACGAGCCGCTTCTGGACCCGGCCGGTGCATGGTTTCGCGGTGTTCTCAACGGAGCCCCCGAACCGGCCGTCGATTACACCTGTGTTCGGTGCGCCATCCCGGCGTCCATTCCCTCGTTTCCGACGGATGCTATGAATGGGCTCGTCAATCTCGTGGATCGCCTGGGGGAGGGCTATCGGGTCGCGCCACGGGTAGACCTGATCCACGGCAAGATCTGCTATCGGCAGGAGGGCGATACGACTGACGTGACGAGGCGACTGTTCAACGCCGGCCCGTTGTACCCCAGCCTGCTGGATCGATCGCGGATACAAATCGGGTATGGGGTTCCGATCTGCGAATTCGGAGGGGCCGAGCGCGTCACGCTGAACTTCGGCCGTGAATCGCGGCGTCGAGGGTGGCGGCCCCACCTATTCGTGATCGGCTCCCCGGTCGCACGGCTGCTCGGAGAGTTCAAAGACGTCTTCGAGAGCATCAACGTCGTGCCCGAAGGAGACGGCTGCAAGCCCGACCGCCTTCTTGGCTTGCTGGGAACGATGGACGTGGTGGTCAACAACAACTGCGTTCGACTCAACGACGTCTACAGCCTGTTGAAGCGTCAGGGCGTCCGAACCGTCTCACACATTCACTCGGTCACGATTGGTTCCGACCACCTGCCCAGTGGTCAACCGTACGAAACAGTGAAATACGAACACAGCATCGACGCAGTCGTGGTGATCTCCCAGCGGCTTCATGAGTGGTGCCGGGCATGGGGGATCCCCGAAGAGAAGTTGGTTCTCGTCCCCAACTCGGCGTCGTTCGAGATCAGCGACGCCCTCGTGGAAACGACCATGATCGAACGGGCTGAGCGGACCTCCGACTCGCCACTCAACATCCTATTCCTTGGTCGTTTCGACCTGGAGAAGGGACTGGACCGGTTGCTGGCCTTGTATGAGGAGACCCTGCGGCGGTCGCTACCGGCGCGATGGCAGATTGTGGGCCGCTCCGTTGTGCATCAGAGCGCGGACGGCCATGGGGGTTTGGAACGGATCGCTTCGTGCGTCCGGCCGCCGGTTCACACGGCCACCGGTCTCAGCCACCTGTACCGCTGGGCGGACGTGGTCATCATGCTCTCGCGCTTTGAGGGCGTGCCGCTGACCATCCTCGAAGCCCAGCGGCTCGGGTGCGTTGTCCTTTCCACACACGTCGGCGCCATCGGCGAACTCGTCGAGACGGAGCGCACCGGCTTCCTGTTTTCAAACGACCTGCCGACCGACAAGCTGGTCGATCAGATGATACAATGCCTGGAAGAACTGCGAACCGATCGCGGCCGCCTCCTGGAGGTGGCAAAGGCCGGCGTCGAGCGACGCCGTGACATGACCTGGCGACGCTGCTTCGAACCGTTCGCGCGCACGGTGGAAGCCTGGCTGCCGGGCAAGATCGTGGAGACCGCATGACCGTACTGGTGGATCGACGGATGCTGGACGAACTGCTCGGCCCGCGGGCGAAGGTGATCTTCGCCGCCACGGACGCCCCCCGCGCGCAGACCCTGCTGAAGCGCGACGAGGCGATGAACAACGTCGAGTGGGCCGCCTACCATCCCGGCTCCGGCGATCAGACGCCGAGTTTACGATCCGTGGTCCGCACGGACGCGGATAGGGTGTCGCTCATGAGCCCGCCTACGGGGTTATGTGTCCTGGCGGCGTTGAGCGAGCAGGGCCGCTCCGAGCTTGACGAGTTTGTTTCCTGGTGGAAAGCGCATGGGGGTGACGATCCTCCACCGATTCTGGACCTCCAACACCTGACACGCGATAGCGACCAGGATGGACGATCGTGGGAAGGCGCGTTGTACCACCATTTGTTTCGCCTGGTCTGGGAGGCGGCGAAACGGTCCGAAACCCGCCAGGTCCAACTCAACAGCCAGCTTTACGAGCTACGGACGGAGTACGAACAGGCCCGAAATGTCTTGCTGACTCTCCAGGGATATCTCGATCGCCTTCATCAATGCACCTTTGAGCTGATTCACGTTCTATCGCCGTCGTCGTCGACGATCAGCCCTGCCGGTGCGACCGGCAGAAGGGTGCAGCAGCTCTTGCCCAGCTCCGCCGAGGGGCTCGCCGCGTTCGACCTCTATAGCGTGCCGCAAGAAGGGGCTCGCGTCGGCGAAGGGCATCTAACGATCAGCCTTCAGGCGCGAGAGACCGGCCGGTTGATCGGTTCTTGGCAGATACCTTATGAGAAGCTGGGTCATGGGTGGTTTCGCTGCACGTTTCCCGTCGCTCAATCCGAGCCGCTGCATCATCTCGATCTCGTCGTGTTGTGGCACACGCTCAGTGGGCGCGCGCCGTCGCTGGGGCTGGCCAAGATCGGGGCGTATCATGAGATGTCCGCCATTGCCGACGGTCGCAAGCTCGATCAATCCTTGGCGATGTTGGTCTGGGGCGCCGTTCCAGGAACCCTCGTGCGATTGCCGAACGATTCCTGGTTCGACCCGCCGGGCGATGAACCCGCCACGGGCGCCATCGAGTATCGCTTGACGTATCGCGACATCGCCAGGATGAGAGCGCTTTCCAAGGCGCACTTTCCCTACCTGCATCCGCTCGGAGACGTGCCGGGGTTTCGGTTGCACCCGCTCGACCAGAAAGTCGCGGCGGCCTTGCTGACCCAGGCATGTTTGCCAGGGACCGATCGTCTCGTTGCCATGGGGCAGATCCGCATGCCCGAAGCGCGTTATCCCGTCGAGTATGCCATGTGCCTGACCGACTCGGCGGCCAAAGTCAGCGCCTTTCCTGCCGATCCGCGCGCCGATCGGCGGGTGCTCGGTTTTTCGGGTTGGCAGCCGGTGCCCGCCGACGGACAACCTCATGCCATCTTCTTTGAACTCGATCGGCCGACCGATGTCGTGGCAGATTTGCTCTTCGCCACCCGCATGACGGGCGGGCATTCCATGACGCATCACTGGGCGGACTGGCTGGCGGTGCGTATCCGGCTGCGTCACGCCGTCATCACCGGCTGCGAGCGACCCACCGAACCGTGATCTGCGGAGGTTCGTCCACCATGGCGCTGGAGCGACTCGATCCCAGGCAGCATCGCGGAATGTATGTCGTCGACCACTACGGCCGATATGTCTATGCCGCGGAATTCGTCCGCGGGCGGCGGGTGCTCGATGTCGCCTGCGGGCCCGGCTACGGCTCGCATCTTCTCGCGACGGCCGGGGCCGCATCGGTCCTCGGCCTCGACGTCTCCCCCGAAGCGATCGATTACGCTCGCACGAACTACGCTCACCCGAACGTCGAATACATCATCGGCGATGCCCTCCGTCTACAGGAGCTGTGCAAGGGCCCGTTCGACGTGATCGTCAGCTTCGAGACCATTGAGCACATCAACGACCCCTGGCGGTTCATCGAAGCCTGCCGCGCGGTCGCCTCGGATCGGGCGACGCTGATTTGTTCCGTTCCCAACGAGGCCGAGTCGCCACCCGAAAACCCGTATCATCTGCACCATTTCGACCAGGCGTCCTTCGAGGCGCTGCTCGCGCCCTACTGGCCGAAGCGGAGGATTCTGCCCGTGCGGATGACGCTGGCGACCACCATTGAGGAAGAGAGGCCCGGCGGCCCGGGTCCCGTCGCGGAAGCCCATGCGCGCGTGGCGTGCGTGGAGTCGGGGCCTGAGCGTCCCGACGGGTATGTTGCGATCTGCGGCGTTTCCGAATCGCCCGCGGCCGCGGAGAATTTCGTGATTCATTCGACGAAGGCGTTCCGGGAGAAAGAAGAGGACTTGGCATGGCTCGAAGAACAACGCGCGGCGTGGATGCGATCGGCGACGGACGAGAATAATGCGTGGCGCGTTGTGGCGGAGGAGCGAGACCGAGTCTTGAAGGATCAGGAGGAGGTCAACCAAGCGCACGAGCAGGCGATCCTGCAACTGGAGCGTAAGAACCGGCAACTCAGCGAACAATACCGTTTGATCCACGCCGAGTTGGAGCAGATCCGACACAGGACAGCGTCGACTCAGGCGTTCTTAGCGTGGAAGATGCGTGGGCTAGTACGGCGCATGATGCCGTCCGATTCCCGCCGCGGACAGATGGCGCGGCGGCTGCTCCGACGGTTGCGGCCGCGGCCGACGACGGCCGTCAAAAGCAACGCCGCCGATTAAATACGGCTCAATTCAGCGATGGGGCGAGTTTTGTCGGTATCGCGATCGGGGACGCTCAGGCGGTCGTCGCCGAGGTCTGGCGCGGACGAACGGAGGGTCTTCGCGGTCGAAGCGGGGCCGGCTCCGCGGGTGCAGTCGGCGCGGCGACGACGGAATCCGGACTTCGCCGGCCGACGACGACGGCCTGAATGTATAAGTCGGATGCTCCGAACAAATACGAAACCGGTTCCAATCCCGCGCCGCGCAGGATCGACGCCGTCTCGCGCTGCCCGCTGGTCAGCGACGGCTCCGGCGGGTGGAAGGCCTTGTCCGGGTCGATGAACTTGCGGAACAGATGATGCACGATTTTCAGAACAAAGACGCTGGTGGCCCGCCGGTGCGGCCAAAAGATCACGACGCGTCCGCCGGGCCGCACGACGCGCCGCAATTCGCGCAGGATCGCGCGGATTTCGTCGTGCGAAAAATGCTCAACGACGCCGAGGTTATACGCGCCGTCGAAGGCGGCGTCCGGGAACGGAAGCCGCAGGATGTTCGCATGTCGGATCTCGCGAGCCGCCGGGTTATGTTGCGAATAGAGGTAAAGCGCCTGCGGCGAGATGTCCACCGCCGTGATGCCGTATCGGTGATGCAGGTTCTGATCGACTTGGCCGCTGCCGCATCCGGCGTGGAGCAGCATCGAACTCGGCGGAAAGTTTCTCCGAAGCGATCCCTCCAAATTTCGCTTGATAAACATGCATCGATATATCGAGGCGATTTGCTCGTAGATAAAGCTCGACCACTCGCGTTTCTTGGCCCAGTACGGATCCCAATTCTGCGGATCGACGAGCGTCGGATCGATCGCGACTTTCACGCCGGGGCGGAACCGCCCGGGGTTGATCTTGTACTCGATCCACAATCGCAACAGCAGCCGCGCGCTGTGGGCCGCCTCGCGCAGGCTCATTTTCGAGTGTCCGTACGTGCGAGCCGGCAGCAGGATCGGGATTTCCTTGATGTGGCGGCCGTTGCGACTGAGCACGAACAGGCTCTCGAAGAAAAACGAATAACTCCGCGATGTGACCACGTCGAACAAATCGTGCGATATTCGGCGCAGGTCATAGACGCGAAACGCACCGGTGGCATCGACCGACAGGTTCAGACACATCCTCGTCAGGAAATGACCGAGCCAGGTCAGGAATCGACGCATCATCGTCCAGCCCTGCAGCCCGCCGCCTTCCATGAAACGGGATCCCAGCGTGACGTCGCTCCCGACGGACGATTCGAGTAGCCGCGGGATGTCCGACGGCGAATGCGTGAAATCGCAGTCCATGGTCAACAGCTTGTCGTAGCCGTTTTCGTAGGCGTACCGGATGCCATCCTGGTGAGCGCTGCCGATGCCGAGCTTCCCCGAGCGGTGCAGGACGCGCATCCGCGAATGGGAAGCGGCCAGTTCATCGAGGATCCGTCCGGTGCCGTCCGGTGAATGGTCATCCATGAACAGGAGGTCGGCATCCAGCCCCAGGGCGAGGATGTCGTCCAGCAGCCGACCGACATTCTCATGCTCGTTGTACGTCGGGATGAAAATAAGAAGCTTTTCAGCCATCAGCGGCTTGCACCTTCATGTTCCAGCAGCGAGAGCACCATGTCTTGAAAAGACGTCGTCGGACGCCAGCCGGTGCTCCGCGTCAACTTCGTCGCGTCGCCGACCAGCGCCTGATTGGTACGTCGAATCAAGGAACGATCTTCGCGGACATGGTCTTGCCACGCAAGGTCCAGGGCTCCGAACGCCGTCTCCACCCAGTCCTGCACGCGGTGCAGTCGTCCCGTCGCCACGACGAAATCGTCCGGAGCGCCGGCCTGCGCGATGCGCCACATCGCGTCGACGTAATCCGGGGCATACCCCCAGTCCGACTGAGCCGATAGATCGCCCAATACCAATTCCCGCTGCTCGCCACGCTTGATTCGAATCGCCGCTTGAATCACCTTTCGGGACAGAAACCCATCAGGGCGAAGCGGAGATTCGTGCGTGTACAGGATTCCAGCGGCGGCGAACAGGTTGTGCTGTGACCGGTATAGCCGGCAGCAGTGGATCCCCGCTGTTTTCGTGACGCCATAAACACATTGCGGATTGAGCGGCGTCTCCTCGGTCTGGGGCGACTGGGCCGGTTGTCCAAACACCAGGGACGAGCCCGCGTAAAACAGGCGCGCCGGCGGGTGGTTCCGCCGGATCGCCTCTAGGACGTGGACGAGTCCTCGCACGTGGACATCGAAGGATCGGTCCCAGATCGCCGAGGGGCTGACCAGTTCCGCCGCCTGCGCCGCATGATGAAATGCCGCCAGGTAGTAGACTTCATTCGGTCGAAACTCCTCGATGAGCCGATGCACCGAGGATGCGTCGATCAGATCGACCGGTTCATGGAGACGACCGTCCGAGCTGTCGACGGCGGCGCGACCCACGCCGAGAACCACATAGTCCTTGGAGAGCAGGTGCCGCGTCAGCAGCGTGCCGTCCTGTCCACGAGATCCGAAGACGATGGCCCGTTTCATCCCGTGACCTCGTCGATCCGCGGCAACGGGAAGATCATGGCGCCGCCGTCGCGAAGGTACTGGGATTCGCGCTGCACGAGATTCGATCGGAAGTGCCAAGGCAGGACCAGCAGGTGGCTGGGGTTTCGTGCTTTGGCTTCCTGCTCGGAGACGATGGGGATATTCGTGCCCGGCGTCACGCATCCGAACTTCCGTTCGTTCACCTCCGCGATGCAGGGGATCATCGACGTGTCGAGTCCGCAGAATTGCAGGATCACGTTGCCTTTGGTGGACGCGCCGTATCCGACGACGAGTTGCCCGCGTTCACGAATCCGCGCCAGCCGCTCGATCAGCTCGCTGCGATGCCGGTACACGCGATCGCGAAACGCTTCGTAAGTAGCCGATCGATCCAGTCCCAGGGCCGCCTCGCGGCGCAGAGTGTCTTGCGTCACGTCGTCGCACGCCGAATGGCCGGACGACAAGCGCGCCGCGGTGATCGCAAAGCTGCCGCCGTTCACGGCGTTCGTGGTCAATCCGATGATCTTCAACCCGGCCCGGTCGCAGATCCACTTGATCTGGCGGACGGCGTAATATTCGAGGTGCTCGTGACAAACCGTGTCGTACGCGTTGGTCTCCAGCATTAAAGGCAGATAGCTCTGTTCGAAGTGCCAGACGCCGTCTTCCGCCAGAATCGATTCGACTTGCTGCGCGAACCCGAGGGGGTCGGCCAGGTCGTAGAACATCGCGATCGAGGTCACCAGTTTCGCCCGAGCGTGGCTTCCCAGTTCGGCTCGAAAGCGGTCCGCCGAAAAGTAATCGGTAACCACGCGAATGTCTTGGCGGTAATACGAACGAAACTGGACGGCCGAGGGGTCGAAGCCGATCAACTGGAGGCCGGTGGGCGGGTAAAAGCCCAGCGTCGTGCCGTCATTGCTGCCGATGTCAATGACGATGTCGCCGTCGCGCAGATTGGCGATCGATCGTAGGGCCTCCACTTTCGATTGTAGGTGCTCGACCATCGAGCGGTTGAGACCCGATCGATACCCGTAACGTTCTCCGTACAGGTGCGATGGGTCGTAGGAATGCAGCAATTGCACCAGCCCGCAACCGGTGCAGCGTACGAGAGTCAGCGGGCCGCGTTCGGGATGATCTTCGCCAACGCGAGGAAAGACCCCCGTGAGGCACTGCTCGCCCAGTTCCAGCGAGACTTCGAGATGATTGCCTCGACAAAGGCGACAGCAATCGATTTGACGGTACATCGGTCGCTCCTCGGCGAGGTTCGGCCGGTGCGCAAGCCCTGGAAACAGACCCGGCCGCTTAGGATTTTCATTGAATTGGGCCGCTACGTCAAGAAAAACCGCCTAAACCGCGTCATTCAGGGTGCGCTTTCGTTGCGCCGAAAGACGATCAGGCCGAATCGCGAGTCAAACGGTACGCGCATGAATTCGTCGCTGGCGGAGACGCGGTCGAGGATCGGGGCCGTCACGCTGTTAAACGGGTCGGATGACGGACGTCGCCCGGTCGCCACGGACACAAAATACGGTGAGTTAATGTCCTTCGTCAGGCGGTTCCAAGCGCGTTCGATATCGGACTCAGTATATCCCAACGACGTATACGAGCACCGTGGAAGCCCTTCGAGCGCGGCTTGAGCGGCGAG
>CAYMXF010000001.1:3717-5373 GCA_964393935.1 uncultured Planctomycetaceae bacterium | reverse complement strand
AAAAGGCCGCCGGCTTCCATAGAGCAAAGACCCCTCGCTCGCCGAGGAAAACCGCGCGTGCCGCAGGACCTCGCCGAAGTTCCGCGCGTACCACATCACGGCGGCCGTCGCTAGCCCGACAGCGCCGAGGAGAGCAGGGCCGCCCCCCAGTACGGCGGTCCAATTCGAGTCGGGCTCCGCCGTTCTTCGGCGAAACAGCCAGACGACTCCGACGACGCCGGGCAGCAGGCAGTAGAGCGGCGTCGTTGTTTTGGCGAGCATGGCGACGGTCGCTACGGCAATCAGCTCAGCGGCCTGCAGTAACCGGCTTCGCAGCGGACCGCGCGCCGCGATGCAATACACCCACGCGACGGCGAAGGTCTGAAGCGGCTCGGCAAAATAGTTTTGCGACATGCCGACGAACAATGGGGCCGACGCGACGAAGAGGCACGCGGCAACCTGAATCGTCAACCGGTTCGGCGCCAGGTGACGAGCCGTTCGATAAACCAGTGCGAGCGTCCCCAACTGGACCAGCAGCACCGACGCAAGCAGTCCGGTCTCGATTCGCCCCAAGCGTTGCCCCAGCGGTACAAAAAACTGCCCGAGCCAAGCGATGGCCGGCGGTTTGGTCGGCAAAGCGTTGCGCATGAGTTCCGGCCATGCCTGGCGATCCGTCCTCAGCGTTCGATACAGCTCGACCGAGACCTCGCCATACCACGACTGATCCCACGGCCAGACAGAGCGGTCGGAGGCGATCCAAATCGCGCTCGGAGCCAGCGCCACAATAAGGAGCAGGGGGGCCATCCACGCGCGACCGGCCGTTCGTGTGGGCGGACTCAAGAGCGGCTCCCGGCCTAGCGCCGGAGCCGTCGCCTCGATATTGCTATGTGCGTCCGGTGCATGGGCCATTGACACGCCGCTATCGCATCTTCAACTTCTTGAACGCCACCCAGCTCATTTTCAAAAGCAGCCAACCGTGTCGAAACCGGCTGATGTTCGTCGTTCCGTAGCGACGAGCTTCGTAGCGCACCGGGACCTCCGTAATCTTCAAGTTCGCCTTGGCCGCGCCCAGGATCAGGTCGAAATCCCCGAACGGATCAAAATCGCCGAAGTAATGCCGGTTACGCGCGATGATGTCGTAGTTCGCCTTCGTGAGCACCTTCGTCCCACAAAGCGTATCGCGGATCGGCTGGTTCAGGAGCCAGGTGAACAGCATGGAAAAGAACCGGTTGCCGCACTTGTTCAGAAAGCGCATCGCCTCCTCCTCCATCGGATAGACGAGGCGCGTGCCGTTGATGAACTCCCCCTTGCCGCGCACGATCGCGTCCACGAAGCGGGGCAGGTACTCCGGCGGCACCGTCAGGTCGGCATCGAGGATCATCAGGATGTCCCCTGTCGCCGCGGCGAAGCCCTTGCGCACGGCGTCACCCTTGCCGACGCCACCGCCCTGGAGGATCAACCGGATGTCGCGATCCGGACGCGCGGCGATCTGTCGGCGGATCTCGTCGGCGGTGCCGTCTCCGCTGTTTCCCTCCACGAAGATGATTTCCGTTCCACCTTCCATCTCCGGCGTCCGGCGAATGGCCCCCTCGATGTTGCCGCGCTCGTTCCGCGCCGGAACAACGACGCTGACCTTGGGCCGGTGAAGCTCGGGCGGGCCGACCAACCGGGCGATCA
>CAYMXF010000001.1:0-3617 GCA_964393935.1 uncultured Planctomycetaceae bacterium | reverse complement strand
AACGTCTCGCCTCTTAGGTCAAAGCTCGCCGGGTCGGCCTGAACGAACGTCAGGTTCGGATGCCGCCGCCGCGCCGCCTCGACGAACGTCGCCTGCGGCTCGATCCCGACCCCCTGCACCGGCTCCAGCGCGGCCAGCAGATCGCCAAGCTGCGAGCCGACCTCCAGAACCGTCCTTCCCGGCGGCACGTGTAAGCGAAACAGCCGAAACAATTCACGGGAATAGTAGGAAAACTTCTCCCCCCAGCGGGCCAGTTCCACCGGATCGTTAATTCCTGCCTGGGATAAGAGGGGGCGCGACGGGGTGATGGCCTCGCTGTCGCGGTTCTGTAATTCGACCGATCCCATCTCCTGTGCAACTCCCGGCGAGGTGTGCCCGCGGCATGCCCGTGCAAGCGTAGCCCCAGTTTATGACGCGCCCGTCGCATTCGTCAACTCGCCCAGTCGAGTCGCCGTGGCGACTTGACAATCCGCCCGGCCTACAAAACGAGCCATAACGAGGTTAGACTAAGGCCGCGCCCGGGGATGGCGCAGGCGGTTCCGCGAGTCACGCGCACTTTAAGGCGGATTCATGGCCAAGAAAGCACTCATCACCGGCATCACCGGTCAAGACGGCAGCTACCTCTCCGAACTCCTGCTCGACAAAGGCTACATCGTGCACGGCGTGGTCCGGCGTTCCAGCACGTTCGGTACAGAGCGCATCGAGCATCTCTACCGCGACCCGCACATTGTGGGCACGCGGCTCTTCCTGCATTACGGCGACCTCACCGACGGCTCCGGCATGCGCCATATCCTGACCGAAGTCGTACCCGACGAGATCTACAACCTCGCCGCCCAGTCGCACGTGCGCGTGAGCTTCGACCAGCCGGTCTATACCGTGGACGCCGATGCGCTAGGCACGCTGAAGCTGCTCGAAGCGATCCGCGATACCAAGATCCCCACGCGGTTTTATCAAGCCTCCAGCAGCGAGATGTTCGGCAAGGTCGTCGAGACACCGCAGAGTGAGCGGACGCCCTTCTACCCCCGCAGCCCCTATGCTTGCGCCAAGGCCTTTTCGTTCTGGCAAACCGTGAACTACCGCGAGGCTTATGGCTTGTATGCTTGCAACGGCATCCTTTTCAACCACGAGAGTCCGCGTCGCGGCGAGACGTTCGTCACTCGCAAGATCACGCGCGCGGCCACGCGCATCAACGAGGGCCTCCAGGAAAAGCTCTATCTGGGCAACCTGGATGCCAAACGCGACTGGGGCTACGCCGGTGACTTCGTCGATGCCATGTGGCGGATGCTTCAGCAGGATCAGCCCGAAGATTTCGTCATTGCCACGGGCGAGACGCATTCCGTGCGCGAGTTCGTCGAGGAAGTCTTCGGCCAATTGAACTTGGATTGGAAAAAGTACGTCGAGATTGACCCCAAGTATTTCCGTCCGACCGAGGTCGATATGTTGCTGGGCGATCCGACGAAGGCCGGGGACAAGCTCGGATGGAAGCCAAGCGTGGCCTTCAAGGCGCTGGCAAAAATGATGACCGACCACGACTTGGCCCTGGCCAGGGAGGAGCGCGTGCTGATGGAGCACCGCTCCAAGAACGGCCGGCCGATCCGCAAATATTGATGACTCCAGGGAAGCGATTGTCGAAGGAGTTCGCAAATCCCCCGGACGACTTATTCGGCATCTGTCGCTATGAACCGTTCAGCAACGCGGCGACCGGTTCGTGCCGGACCTCCACGCTGACGCCCGCCGAGGCGGCCGATCGATAAGATTCGACGACTTCGTCGGGCTGGCCCAGCATCACGATCTCGCCGGCCTGCATCCAGATGGCTTCGTCACAATATTGCTGGATCAGTTCCATTTGGTGCGACACGAGAATGAGAATGCTGGACCGATCGATCATCGCCTGCATCCGCCGCTTGGCCTTTTCGATCCAATGAATATCGCCGACGCTGAAGATTTCATCCAAGAGAAGGATTTCCGGGTCGATCTCCGTGGCGATGCTGAACGCCAGCCGCTGGGCCATGCCCGAGGAATAGTACTTCACCGGCGTGTCCGCGAATTCCCGCAGTTCGGAAAACTCCAGGATCGGTTCGACGCGCTGGACCATCTGCCGCCGGGGAAATCCCATAATGGCCCCGGTCAGGAAAATATTCTCCAAGCCGCTCAGTTCGAAATTGAACCCGATTCCCACTTCGAGCAGTGGGACGAGAAAGCCCTGTCGGCGGACCTGGCCGGTCGTCGGTCGATAGATTTTTGAGATCACCTTCAACAGGCACGACTTGCCGGCCCCATTGTCGCCGACGATCCCCAGCCGCCGGCCGTGGGGAATGTGGAGATTCACGCGCTTCAGCGCGGTCACTTCCGAACTGGCTTTGCCGTATTTCCGGCGCAGGACGTAATTGACGACCGTCTCCTTGATCGAGCGGTTGCGCGTGGAATAGACGCGGAAAGTCAGCCCCACGTCTTCCAAGGTAATGTAGTTTTCGCCCATCCTCTTCGCTCGAATCATCACAAATTGAAGATCAGGGAATCCTCATACCGACGGAAGACCAGCAGGCCCACGATAATGGCGACGGTCGCCGTCCCGGTCGCTGCGATGAGTTCGGAGGGCGTCGGCAGCTTCGCATCATAGAGAGGTCGATGGAACATCTCGATAATCGAATAGAGCGGATTCATTTTGAAGTAGATGCGATACCGGTGGCCGACCGGCCCGCGGTCCACCATCTCGTGCGAATTCCCTGCCGCCGGAATGGCGGTGACGGCGACGGGGCGGGCCTGCTCTTTTGCCTCGATCGGATAAATGATCGGCGTCACATAGAACCACATGGTCATAAATACGGAGATCAAATGCTGCATGTCGCGAAAATAGACGGTGAGCACCGATCCCACCATCCCGATCCCGAAAGCCACGCCGACAATGCACATGAACGACAGGGGAAGGATCAACAGGGCCGGCGTGATGCGAAAGCCGGAAAACGGCCCGATCATGGCCAGCAGGACAAACAGGGACAGGGTGAACGTGACGAGGTTTTGCATGAGTACGCTGAGCGGGAAGACGAGCTTGGGAAAATACTGGCGCTTGATCATGCCCTCGGCGGAGATGATGCTCATGCTGCAACTGTCGATGGTCGCGGCGAAGAACGTCCAAGGAATCAGCCCGCTCAGTACATACAACGCGTAGTTGCGCACATCGAACTTGAACAGCATCGCAAAGACAACACTGATGACGGTCAGATGGAGAAGGGGATTGAGAAGCGACCAGAAGAACCCGAGGAACGAGCGGCGGTATTTAACCTTAAGGTCTTGCGAGACGAAGTTCTTGACGACCTCGCGGAATTGCCAGACTTCCCGTAGACTGGAAACGACCTCCATGCGATAAACTCTCTGCGCCTGTTAAAACCGCGGCGGCCAAAACCCCCCCCCCGGCGACCGCCTGAGGCGCTGGTGAATATCCGCTCCATACGGTCAACTGTCAAGTCGAAGACTCCCCACGGGGAGCCGCGCGGTATGATCTGCGGCTCGCCCGTACACGGCGCTTATTAAAGCGAAATCGTCCACGACCCAGGCAAAATGATGGCGTCGCTCGTCAACGTGTCCCAGCGCCTCTACCCTTTCGAGTCCCGCTATAT